>JBKPMA010000061.1:0-13672 GCA_046731935.1 Acidobacteriota bacterium | reverse complement strand
CTCACGGGGGACGGCACGGTGGTTGCGCGACTCGTCAGCATCGCAACGCCGGCGGACGCGGAATGGGGCATGGGCGCGGTCATGATGCGCGACGGCACCGGCGCGACGGCCCGTCACATGGCGACGGTCGTAACCACGCAGGGGAAGGCGAAATTCCGCCGGCGCATGACTGCAGGAGGTACGACGCTGAGCGACGGCCCATCAACCGGCACCATGCCGCCACCACGCTGGCTCAAGCTCACGCGTGGGGCAGACACGTTCACGGCCTACGTCTCGACCGACGGCGTGACGTGGACGATGCTGGGACAGCCACAAACCGTTGCCCTGCCGGCGACGCTGCAAGTCGGTATCGTGGCGCTTCGGCATGGCGGAAAGGGCGCGGCGCAGGCGGTCTTCACGAACGTCAGCGTGATCAGCCCCTAGCAGAACGGTACGGCGACCCGGATGCCTTAGTCGCCTGCCTGTTACGGTTTCGTTTTTCCCGCTGGGGCGCCATCCGCGGCAAACACGTACTCGTGTTGCGCATCCCGCACGATGAGTGTCGGCGCCGAACCGCTCCCGACGACGAACTCGAATCCACTGATGCCGGGCGCGATGGTGAGGAACGACACAGACCCGTCCGGGTTGTGCCGCGTCGCCATTTCGCTGCGCCACTCCCCGAAATCGAAGACAGTGGCCGCACCCGTGCGGCTGACCGTGATCTCGCCCAGCGCCTGGTTCGTGTAGTGCGGCGCCAGCTTCGCCGCGTCGTCTGCGACTGCCGGGATCGTGAGCAGCTTGCGATCGGCCGCGAGCTGCTCGTAGAAGCTCTTGGCGTCCGCCGCGACGTCCGCGTCGGCCTCGGGCCGCCCGTCGAACAACACCTCGAGCAGCTTGCGGCGGAACTGTGTGCGCAGTACCCAGCCGACGTCACCGTTTGTCAGGACGACCGCTCCCACGTTGTGCTCTGGCAGCCACATCATGTCGCTGTGATAGCCGACCAGGTCGCCGCCGTGATGGACGACTGGCGTGCCATAGGTCGTATCCACCATCAATCCCATGCCGTACGTCGTGTCTTGCCCAATCTTGACCTGCGGCGCACGGCGCGCCAGCAGTGTGTCTCTGTTGATGTAGCGCGTTCCGTCCGGGAGCGCACCATCCGACAGTTCCATCTGCACGTACTTCAACATGTCGCGGATGTTGCTCCAGGCCGCGCCAGCAGGTCGCAGGGGCAGGATGGAGTAGTTCAGATCCATCACGGCGAGGGCAGGCGTGCCGTCGACGTCGGGCGCGTGCGACGTCGCATGGTTGCCCGCCAGGGCTCGCCCGTAATCGAATGTCGTCGAGGTCATCCCAAGCGGAGTGAACACGCGGGTGGCCATGGCCTGGTCGTAGGCCTGGCCGAGCGGGAGCGACGGAAACGCGACGTGCCCGCCCACAAACCCTGCTGCGCCGGCCAGAGGGTTCGAGTACTGAAACATGTCGCCGAACTTGCTCGTCGGCTGCATCGTCGCCAGCGTCTTCAGCGCGAGCTCTGGCGTCACATCCTTGAACTGGAACAGCCATTCGAAGTCCTGCCTCGGCAGGCCTGTGCACGCGCAGATCAGGTTTTTCACGAGTACGCGGCGCGTCGTGTCGGCGTCTCCCAGCTTGAACGATGGCAGGAGGGTGGTTACTGGCGTGTCCCACGTGAACTTCCCCTCGTCGACGAGCTTCCCGAGCATCAACGTCGTGAGGGCCTTCGTATTTGACGCAATCATGAAGAGCGTGTCGGCGTCGGGTGTCGCCGTACCTCCGAGTTCGCGGACGCCGAAGCCACTGGCGAGGATGACCTTGCCGTCCTGCACCAGACCCAACGCGAGACCGGGGACGCGCGTCTTCTTCAGGCCGCTCTCGATGAACGCCGAGAGCGCGGCGATCTCCGATGCGCCAAGCTTCTTTGCGGTCTTGCCGGCAAAGCTCTCCCGGGCATAGCCCTTCGGGAAGAGCCGTCCGAAAATCAGCGCGACCTGTCCGCCGCGCTTCTCGCCGACGGCCTGCGTCATGTCGTAGATGATGACCGTCCACGTGTCGTTGGCGCGCTGAGCGGTCACGCCGACATCACGCTTTTCATTGGGCGAGGTCTGATACGAGTAGTTGCGAATGTTGGTCCAGCCATCCTTGTCGGGAAAGTCGTTGGTGACTTTGAGAGGCCACGCCGCGTCTGGACGATAGGCCGCCCAGGCTGCCTTGACCGCACTCTCCGCGTCGCTCGCCTCGAGATCGATCAGCGCGATGTGGGAATCGCCTTCGGGAGGTGTGAGCAGTGTGGTCTGCCCTCGCACCTCCACGCGCCATCCGGCCGGCGCGATGAACGTGTTGCCCGCGACGGTCGTCCGCGGCGTGTCAGCAGCCAGTACCTCTCCGGCGGCGGCCGTCTGCGGCGCAGGCGAGGTCGTCTGAAGGCTCAGGATAAGGAGGACGATGCCGGTCATTGCGTTCATGATGAGAACCATAGCTCAGGAATCCGACGGCGAGTCGCGAGACTATGCAGGCACATAGGCCAACCTGATTACATCGTCGCCAATCCGATCGTGAGACACGAGGCGGAGCCGCGGCCGGGGGCCGGCGAAGTATGGCTTGCCGTGACCAAGCACGACGGGGTGCAGGTAGATTCGATACTCATCGATCAGCCCGAGTTCGGTCAGGGTGTGCGCCACGTCCGGGCCAGCCACTTCGATCTCGCCGTCGCGCTCGGCCTTCAGCGTGCGAATCGCGCCCTCCAGATCACCCTCAACACGCCTGGCGTTGGGGCCGACCGACGTCGACGACCGCGAGACGACCCATTTCGGCTGCTTCCGCCAGGCCGCCGCGAAGGCGTGTTCGTCTGCGCTCCATTCAGGATGATCGTCGTCCCAGTAGCGCATGACCTCATACATGCGGCGACCGTAGACACTGCCCGTCTGGCGCTGAGCCTCCTCGACGAAGTAACGGAAGAGGGTAGGGCCTGGCGCAAACGCCATATGGTCGATGTAGCCATCCAGGGACTGGTTCATTCCGAACACGAGCCTCGCCATAGCAGTTCCGTTCCTCACGCGTCGCGGCTACGCGAGCCCTCTCGCGCGCTTGTAGTAGGCGATGTACTCCTTCGGCGTGGACATCGCGATCACCTTCCCGACGGAGGTGAGCTCGAGATCATCGAGCTCCTTGAAGTGGAGACAGCACTTGCCCATGTCGAGGCGTTTCCCGGCTTTCTTGAATGCGTCGACGAGCAGCGTCTCGGGGAACGGCGTCGTGTACTTGCCGTTCGAGCTGTCGTGCACGCCCATCAGGTAGAGCGAGTTGTAGCTCTTCTTCGCGCCGAGGCCCACGTAGCAGAGCGGTTGACCGTTGTGTGTATCGGAGAACTCTTCGAGCGGGATCCCCCAGTTGATCACGCCCCAGTTCATGAACTCTGCGTACCCTTTGGGGATGTGCTTGTGGACGAGGGCGCGGGCCTCTTCGATCACCGCGCGTTGTTTTGGTGTGAGCGAGGCCAGGTAGGCGGCCACGGTGATTGGGCGAGCGGCCTTGGCCTGTGAGGGTGGTTTCCTGGCAGCCATCGATCTGTTCCTCGTGTTGGGGTGCTCGGACCGCACGTTATTACATTAGGACCAGAACGTCGAGGTTTGCGGAAATCGTCCACTCCGGCGAGCGCACTCTCTGAGCGCTTCGTATATCCTTGTCGCGCCGAGGCCGAACGTACCGATCGCGTGAGGTGACCATGACCTTCCGATTCCGGCTTGCGTCGAGCGTCCTGTCGTCTGTTCTGTGCCTGTTCGTCTCCGATCGAAGCATTTCTGCCGACGGACCTCACCGCGTCACATCGACGCAGCAACAAGTTCCAGCTCAGCCCGCACCCACGGTGCGCCCGCGAATGCGGGAGCACTTCACGCGCGGCGCTGCGATCCGTGACGCCGTCATCCGGGCCGACCTCGAGGGCGTTCGCGCTCCGGCACAGTGGCTCGCCGAGCACCCGCAAGAGGATCTGCCGGTGTCGGCGCTCCCGCACATCGGCGAAATGCAGCGGGTCGCGGCCGAAGTCGCGGCCGCATCGGACCTCTCCCAGGCGGCGCGTGGTCTGGGGCGGCTTGCCGCGGCATGCGGCGGCTGCCATACCGCGGTCGATGCGACGCCGACGCTGATGGCCGCGGTCCCGCGCGGCGAGGAGAATACCCTCACCGGCAGCATGCGCAAGCACTATCGCGCGGCGGATCTGCTCTATCGAGGGTTGGTCGTGCCCTCCACGCACTCGTGGAATCTCGGCGCGGAGGCGCTGACCGCAGATCCCGCGACACTCGATTTGAAGCGCGGCGCCACACCTCAGCCTGAAATCGAGGAGTTGGCCCAACGGCTGCGGGATCTGGGCGTGCAGGCGCGCAAAGTAGAGGATCCGAAGTCACGCTCGGAGATCTATGGACAGCTGCTCGAGACGTGCTCCGAGTGTCACAAGCGTCAGGGCGTGGAGATCAAGCAGGAATCCCCGGGCGATTGAGGGCGGCACACGGTGCACGCTCGACGAGCGATATCTCGTCGTGCGTGGAGACCTGGCGACGTATCGCATCCACATCGGCTCGGGGAACGTGTTCATCGAGCCTGGGAGCCGCCATCTGTCCATGCCGCGCTCTCGTGAGATCGGCCGGATCCGCGGCGGCCCCGCATGGCTGCCGTTCGAAGGCGATGCGACACTCGCCCTCGTGCTGCACTACGCCCTGGTGTTGGCGTTCGATCGACGAATCACCGATCGCGCCATTGTCACGCAAATTCGGCAGGACCGCCCGTCGAGACGACGGCGCCGCTATCGGTTCGCCCGTCGCAGAAATTCACGCCGCCCTGCGGATTGATGCCTTTATTCTCAGACCGCGACTCAGCAGCGGATCGCGCTAGACGTCGACGCTACCGCCGCGACACGGCGCCGACGTCGTAGTAGCGCACCGCCCAGACCTACGCTGAGTAGCGTGAGCGTTGCAGGCTCGGGCACCAGCGTGCGCGATCGGATCAGTGCGGCGACCGCCGTACTGTCGTTGAAAAACGAGCCGTTCCGGCCAAATCCGACCGCGAAGTCGAGGGCGTCACCATTGTTCAGCGACAGCGTTCGATTGAATGCCACGGCGCTGCTGCTTCCAAAGCCTTGCACGACGCCATCGAACAGCGAGAGACCATTCAAGAGTACGTGCACGTCGGTCGTGGTTCCAGAGAGGTCCTGTCCTGTGAATACGGAGGCGATCGAGACGGTCGTTGCCGCCGGAGCGGTATAGCGGACGACAGCGTACTCGCCGTCTGGGCCGGGATGGAGACCGAATTGGTCTGGCTCGAAGCGCGCACTGCCTCCAAGAACAATCGCGCCATTCGTGCCGTTGTGATACGCCGCAGGATTGCCATCGGGTGCACGGTCGCCTGGCCATGTGTCGAGGCCGCCTCGCGTTCGTGGCGTCGTGCTGAGGATCAATGGCGAGCCCAACAACGATGACCAGCCATATCGCCAGACGCCGTCGGGATTGACCGTCGCCGAAAAGTCCGACGCGACATTGGCGACCTGAACAGGATCTGCCTGCGCGAAGGGCCACGTTGCGCGAGCAAGGGACCACGAGCACACCCCGACTGTAAGCAGCACAGGTGCACGGCAGCCCGGCTGGTATCGACGGATCAGCAATCTATACTTGCCTTCAGGTCGCCGCTGCCCATGTCCATCCATCGATCAATCCAAAGGCCCGGGAGAATACAGTGATGAGAAATGTTCGCGATCGACTCCTGCTGATCGCAGGCCTGGCGCTCGCTTGTCCGACGCCATCGTTCGCGCAAGCGGGCCAGCCGGCGAAATTGAGCTTGGTTCGCACCGTCCGTCTCGTTGGTGCCGACTCCAACACCGACGATGGGCATCTCGGCATCGTGGAAGGCCCCGAGGTGGACGCCACGTTCACCAAGCCGCAGATCTCGGGCACGACCGCACCCGCGCGCGTGCCGGCTGCGCACGTGCCGAGGCCGCCAGCGTCCGCGTTGGTATCGGAACCGGTGTTTGGCTTCACCGGCCTCACGCACCTTGACCAGCGGTTGGCGCCGACCGGTGTCGCAACGGGAATCAATCTGAGCGTGACGCCACCCGATCAAGGCCTGGCGGTCGGTGCCGGCGTCGTCGTCGAGGCGGTGAACAATGCCGTCGCCGTTTATAACGCGACAACGAAGGAGCGGCTGGGTGTGTGGGCGCTCAGCTTCTTGTTCGGCGTCGCACCAACGCTCGACCTGGCGACAGGCGCGTCGGGCCCGTTCTTGAGCGATCCCCGCGTCTACTACGACTGGGACACCGGCCACTTCTTCCTGACCGAAGTCACACTGGGCGAGGTGCCGGCGACGGGCGCGTTCGACGGGACGTCAGGAGTGTTTGTCGCCGTCAGCCAGACGAACGATCCCACGGGCGTCTGGAACGTGTATCGATTGGACACGACATCCGACGGCACGGCGGCCTTTGGCACGTGCCCATGCTTCGGCGATCAACCGCTCATCGGCGCCGACGTCAATGGCTTCTACATCAGCACCAACGCATTCAGCATCTCGACCCAGACCTTCCGTGGTGCGCAGGTGTATGCCGTGGCGAAGTCCGCGCTGCGGGGCGGCGGCGGCACGATCGCGGGACGCCGCTTTGCGCCCGTGCTGCAGGCGCCCGACACGGTCGCCTACACGATTCAGCCGGCGACCGTCCCGCCAGGCGGCACGTGGGCGACCAACACCGAGTACTTCATGAGCGCTCTCGATCCCAGCAACTCGCTCGACAATCGTTTGACGGTGTGGGCACTGCAGGGCACCAACAATCTCGCGACGGCGACGCTCGTCAGCGGCACGGTCGCGACCGAGGTATACGGCCTGCCGCCGGCCATTCAGCAGCGCTCGGGCCCGACGCCGCTCCTCGATCTCCTGGCCAACGGTCCGAGCATTTTCGCCGATGGCTCGCTCTACAAGAACCACCTCGAGCTCATCGAGTCGAACGACGATCGCATGCAGCAGGTGGTGTACGCAGCCGGGCACTTGTGGACCGGACTGACGACCGTGGTGAAGCCGCCAAACGGGCCGGTCCGAACTGGAGCGGCGTGGTTTGCCGTCACCCCGACGCTGACGGGGAACGGCGTGACCGGGGTGGTGGCGAAGCAAGGCTACCTGTCGGTGAATCAGAACAGCGTGGCGTTCCCATCGATCGCCGTCAACGCACAAGGCAAGGGCGCGATTGGCGTGAGCGTCATCGGCCAGGGGCTGTTTCCCAGTACCGCGTATGCGCGCGTCGATGCGGTCAACGGTGCGGGACCGCTGGTGCTTGCTGGTGTGGGCGCCGCGCCGCTGGACGATTTCAGTGGCTATGCGCCGTTCGGGTTCCGCGTGGCTCGCTGGGGCGACTACTCGGCGGCCACGGTAGACGAGAACGGCGATGTCTGGGTGGCGAACGAGTTCGTGCCGAACGCTCCCCGCACGGTCCTGACCAACTGGGGCACGTTCGTGTCGAAGGTTACGCCTTGAAGTACGCGTCGAGTTGGTGGCGTCACGATGGCTGAGAAGACGCAACTCGAATGGGAAAAGTTGAAGGCCATCATTGACAACTTCGCGCCGGAGGAACACGCAAAGTTCATCGAACAGATCCGCGCGTATCTTCGTGAATACGGACTCGACGTTCGGCAGAAGCTCGAGGAGCTCGCGCAGTCTGACGACGTGGAGGTTGCCGAAGCGGCGCAGGCGCTGATCGCGTACTACTGGAAGAACGAGGACGACGAGCGGTGATCAACTGACGGCCGTCGCGAGCGCGCGGCGGCCATCGGGAGTTGACCGCCGAGACCTGCTCGCGGTCCGGCGAGGGCCATCGTTATGGCTGTTTGCCGGTCACCTTGCCGAGCAGCCTCACGCTGTGCACGCCTACTTGTCCGAACGTAGTGAACAAGGTCCACGGCTGATTGGCCACCCCCGCAGCGCTGGTCAGCTTCAGGAACAGCGGTTTGCCTTTGCTCCCACCGCCGAGACCCACGCCCTGCGTCTCGTCCGATGCCGGAAGGTAAAACACGACGGCGCGTTCCTGCTCCCCGGCCGTGCACGCGGAGGGATCCCAGACGACCGTTCCGAGGAAGGTCCATTCAACGGGATCGACACGGCTTGCCGCGTGGACGTCGAACGTGTCTCCGGCCGGCGATCCGAAGCAACCCGAGATGCCGTTCAAATAATCAATTTCGACCTTCTGAGCAACCGTGTGCGGCGGGATGGCGAGTTCTACAATGCCGAACGGCTCGTCGTCCTGAAACCACAGCACCCGATAGAAGTTGCCCCTCGGCGCACCTCCCCAGGAGCCGCCGTGCGTCTGTGGCTCCGGAGGCCCGAATCCCATCAGCCGCCCTGGCGGCGCGTCTCTGCCCACATCGACGGCGTCGAGTGTGACGGTCGCCAGATGCGTGGTGGCGGGTGCTACCTGTCCGGGCACCACCGCGGAACACCAAAGTGTCAGCACGAGCACGGCCACCGTGCAGGGAATGTTCGACTCGGGCCGCCGGCCGTGACGGGTGAAGTGCAGATCCATGGCTATCGGTCTCCCTCTTCGTCATTCCTGAACAACGACAGGTCGATGGCATCGCCCATCGCCGTGTACCCGGTGTCACTCGGGTGCAGGTGGTCTCCGCTGTCGTAGGCGGGCAGCAACCTCGTTGGATGAGCGGGATCGCGTACGACCTTGTCAAAATCGATGACGCCGTCGAAGCTGCGCGTCGTTCGAATGAACGCGTTGACGGCCTCGCGCTTCGCTTCTCCGGCGAGGCTGAAGTAACCGGGAATCATCGCGCCTTCAAAGGGAGTCAATGTCGCACCGATCACGCTCACGCCTCTGGCGTGCGCGCGTATGGCGAGCTGCCGCAGTGCGGAGATGATGTCCTCCGCAGTCACGTCGGCCGCAGCCGACGATGTGCCAATGTCGTTGATACCCTCGAGCACGATGACGAACGCCACTCCTGTTTGGGCGAGCACGTCGCGATCGAACCGTGCCAGCGCATTGGGACCAAAGGCATCCTTCAGCAGACGGTTTCCAGCGATGCCTTCGTTGAGTACAGCGAGCCTGCTGTGATCGGCCGTCAAGCGCCTGGCGAGTTCATCAGGCCAGCGGCGATTCCTGTCGGGCGTGGACCCATCGCCGTCCGTTATCGAGTCGCCAAACGCCACGATCGCGTGTGCTCCGCGCGCCGTCGTCACTTCAATGCCGGTTAGAAAGAGCCACGCGGGCAGTACTGCCGTATACGGCACCGCGTCGCTGTCGGTCGCATCGCCCGCCGCGAGATAGGTGACGCCACGAACGTTGTGCGATGTGGCGACCCCTGCATTGCGGTTCAAGAAGATGCTGACGGCCACATCCGAGAGCGCAGGCACGCCGAGAGCGATCGCATCGCTGACGACCAGCGCTCCCGGTGGGATAGTGACGCTCGGCCGTCCGCCGAATGACACCGCACGATCGGTTCCCGCCACGATGGCGGCGCCGGCGCTTCGCAGCGCGATGTGCGCGGCTTCGACGACGAGTGGTCCGGTTCCGAACGCGTTCGACAACCGCACCCGGACGCGATCGCCACCGATACTGGTGTGGACCATCATTCGCAGGCTGCGGTTGTTGAACTCACTGGCGAAGAATCCAGTTTGTGGACTGGCGCTCCATGCGCCGACCCAGTGCGCGGCGTGCTTGTCAGGATGACGCTCGTCGGCGGATATTGCCCGCCGAGGCCCGCCACTGGCGATGATCAGCGCTGCGGCGATCGCGATGAGCACGCGCCGGTGGCCCGTGACGCGACCGCAGCTGGTGTGATGCCAGACGAAACCGCGGGTTCGCATGCGATGCTCCTCTCGTGCCCTCGGCGCACGGTCGCGAGACAGGCGTTCAGAGTCGGTTAGCGGGGGAGTGTCGGTTCGACGAGGTCGTGCTGGTCGACGGCGTGCGCTGCGGTTGCGATTCTGCTCGCAGGCTGAGCACCATACGCCCTCATCTGCGCGAAGTCCAGCTCAGCGCTTTCCGATCCCTGCTCGATTGAACGTCTCACAGCAGGAAGTCGAACAGGTTCGCGATCGGCATCTCCAGCAGAAAACGGATCCGGTGCATCAGAGGACAGCTTCCGAGGAGGGCTGAACGCTGCATGAGCGTGCCCCGTTCGATGACGGTAATGGACGCGGCTTCGCGCGCCGCGATGCTCGCCAGCACTTCGGCCGCGAGATCCTTTTGTCCCCGGCACACCAGCATCAGCTCGGAATTCAGATTGGCGGACCGTGGATCCATGTTGTACGTGCCGAGCAGCGTGGTCTCGCCGTCGATGACGCCGCGCTTGGAATGCACGCCCCATCGCGGCGTGCCGCCGCGGAGGTTGGTGCTCTGTAACGGGAGCGGCGCTCCGGCGTACGCGGAGAGCGTGAGGCCGGTATCGGCCAGTGCGCCGAGCCGGGGATACAGCGCGGCAACGGCGTAAGAGGCGTCGGTGGACGCGAGGCTGTTGGTCAGCACACGCACACGCACGCCCCTCGTGTGCAGGTCTTTCAGCACGTCGTAGCCGCCACTCTTGATTACGAAGTACGGTGACTCGACGACAGCCTCCCGTTTCGCCCGGCGCAACTCGTCAACGATCGCGTTGAACACATTCCGGCTCTTCTCGCCCTGGTTCGGGAAGTCCGTGACGAAGCGGAGGTCGTCGCATTCGTGCGCGTGATGCGATTGCCGGTATGAGTCGGCCGCCGCACGCAGCCGCTCGAGCAAGGCGGCATCACCCGCCCGCGGGACCACGAACCTCGCGGCCTCGTCGTTCGGTTCAGAATCGACCTCTGGATCGGTGGCGAGCGGGGAATTCCAATAGACGTCGAAACTCTGGAGGACCGTCTTCACGATCGGCCCGGTGACCTCGAGATCGGAGTCGAGGAAGTTGTAGTGATACGAGAGGTCGAAGTAATCGTTGGCAATGTTGCGGCCGCCGGTCAGCACGGTCGCTTCGTCGACGATCAACAGCTTGCGGTGCGATCGGTGTTGGATGCTGACCAGACGGTAGACGGCGCTGGTGTTGTAGTAGCGTACCTTCACGCCGGCCTGGCCGAGCAGCCGCGCATAGGCGGGCTTCAGCTGGAACACGGGAGCCGAGAAATCGACCAGGATGCGGACCTGCACGCCCTCGCGGGCCCTCTTGATTAGCGCCTGGGTGAGAAGGCGGGAGGCATCATCGACGTCATAGATGAAGAACTCGAGCGCGATCGACTTCCTGGCGGCTCCGATCAGCTCCAGGCGACGCTGAAAAGATGCGGCACCCTGGTCGAAGTGCGTGATCGTGTGCGGCACCGTAGAATGCGCGAGCAGGCTGTGGTCAACCTTCGGGTTGTCGCGCACGACCCACTCGAGGCCGGTGAGCCCGATCGCGAATACGAGGTAGACAGCGAGGATCGCCCCGATGACGCCAAGGACGGTCCTCTTCAAGAGCCGCGTGGCCCGCATCAGGAGTGAGGGGAACGCTTCGGCGGCACGAGAGATTCTGATAGAAGGACTCATGCGAATTTACAACGTCCTGGGATATTCGGCCCTTGGTCTACAGCTGGTGTTGTCGGCCTGGCTCGCGCCGCCGGCGCTCGGCCCTTGGTGGGGCATGGCGATCGGGTTCGGATATCTGGTGATGTCCTGGTTTCTCGCGGGCGTCTACCTGTCCGACGTGATGCACATGGGCATCACGCACGGCGCCCTGGATTACAAGGAGTGGTTCATCAAGGGCGTGACGCTGGTCAACAACACCGTCGGCGTTTACGTCGATCCCGTCAGCTGGGTCAATCGTCATCGGTTGCACCATCGCTTTGCGGATCACCATGGCGATCCCAACAAGCTCGATGGCGACGGCTTCTGGAGAACCCTGTACCTCTGCGTGTTTCCGTACAAGACCACCATGAGTGTGGCCGACGACGAGATCCTTCAGACGTGGCCGTTCCGGTTGGTGTCGCATCCGCTTTTCATGGTGATCTCACCGGTGTTGAGCTGCGGTCTGCTCTGGTTGTTCGTGCGCGACTGGCCATTCGCCGTCGGAGTGTGGCTCGGCACTCGCGTGTTTGCGCTCTGGGTGAACATGGTTCAGAACTACTGGACGCACGATCGCCGCTGGGGCACGAGGCGGTACGACGATCCGGACGACAATGCGATGAACATCGGTGACTGGCTGCCGGTCATGGCGACGTTCAGCGCCTGCTGGCAGAACAACCATCACCACTATCCCCACCTGCTCCGCACGACGCACGGCCCTGGTGAGTTCGACTTCGGCTACATGACGGTCCGCGTCATGAACGCCCTGGGACTCGTCAAGCCGTCGGGGACCGGCACGGACAAACCCAGTGACGTCGTGTCGCCGGTCGCGCTCTAGGCCACACTACGCATCGCGCTTGAACGGCGACACCAACTGCGCGAAGAAGCCTCGCGGCACCGAACCGCCGACGAGCCCGTAGCGCTGCGGCCAGGCGTCTTTCGGAAGATAGTGTGTGCCGAACCAGCGATCGATGAACGGCAGGTGGATCGCGAAGTTGACATCGACCGCGTTCGGGTCCGCCGCGTGGTGCCAGTGGTGGTAGCGCACGGTCACGAAGTACGGCTCCAGCCAGATGGTCCGCGGTCGAAAGTCGGTGTGGCAGAACGTCGCATGGAAGGATACAAAGACGAGGTAGCCGGCCAACGTCGCCTGCGAGAACCCGAAGAGCGTCATCGGGATCATGATCAGCCCTCGGGTGATCAGAATGTCGACGTAGTGCGACCGTGATCCGGCCACCCAATCCATCGTCTCGATGGAGTGGTGGATCGCGTGAAAGCGCCACAGGAACGGAATGCGGTGAAAGGCGCGATGAATGACGTATTGCGAGAGGTCTGCGGCGATGATCGCCAGCGGCAGTTGGATGAGAAAGGGCAGACTGCCGACGGTGGTGACCAGCCATGGAATCGCCAGCCACTTCGACGCCAGAGCAGCCGGCACGACCATCGCCAACGTGATCAGCTGGGCGGGCAGGTGCGTCGCCACGAAGTAGAACAGGTCCGTGGTCCACTGAGGCCGAAACGTCTTCTGATCCGGATGGAGCGGCCAGAACCGTTCCACCGGCAGAAAGACCACGGTCATCACGAACAGATCCAGCAGAAACCAATCCAGGCCGAGACCGAATTTCGATGAGACCTCGTTCGGCAGCGGCGTGCTGCCGCCGCCGATGATCGCCGCCAGCAGTCCGAGCGACCCGCCCGTCACGGCCAGCACCTTGCGCTCCCTGAGGAATCCCGAGATGGCACCGAGCACGATGGCGAGGACGATGGCCGTCTGAATCAGGGCCCGAATGATCGTCATCGGATAGACCGCGCGCGCGTCGGGCAGGGAGAGCAGCCCGGGGAAATGCAGACACAGCGCGCCACCCAAGCCGAGCACCCCGAAGAAGACCGACGCCGTGCCGCTGATCCAGCCGGTTCCGAAGTCGCCCGGCTCCGAATCACCGAAAAGTCGTTCGAAGAATGCGTCGGACATCCATGCTCCCACTGGCTCGTCGACAAGCCTTCAGAATGTTATCGGCGGGACGTGTGACGGACCGTAGTGTGAGCCGCGACCGGGATGCTCAGATCGTCGCATGGTTCAGGCGCTAGGCGTAGGCCCATCTCCGCTATAAAATCCCGCCATCGGCCGCAACCGTTGGT
>JBKPMA010000060.1:0-3788 GCA_046731935.1 Acidobacteriota bacterium | reverse complement strand
CTTCAGCTCGGACGAGGGATCGCGTTCGCCATCGAGCTTCCGCCCGTCGAGATCCACGACGCACATCATCTCCGGCGTCATGAATCCCTTCGACACGCTCTTTGGCGTCGTGACGATGCGTCCGCCATCAAGCCGCACGGTGATATTGCCGTCGTTGCTCGCGACGTAGCCCCGCGCGTACAGACGGCGCCCGACTTCACAGATATCGGCGCGCACCGAAGCGTCAGATGGTCCCACGGACGTGCGATGGATGAATTCCGGCGGATGCGTCCGCTAGGCGCCGCGACCCGCCGCCCGCGGCTCGTTCTCGGGCTGCGCGCCCGTCAGCCACGCGCGCCGGCATTCGTCGGAGCAGAAAAATGCCTGCTCGCCGCCTCTCATGGCATTCCGCGCGCGTGACTGTACCACGAAGGTCCCGCAGACGGGGTCGCGCACCATGGCGGCTCCGGGCTGGGGCACTCGACTGCCCCGCCCTGACCGGCGCGTCCCGGTCGCACCTTCGACGATCCCTTCGAAGAGACGCCAGATCGACCGCAGCACGAAGAGCGCGAGGACGAAGAACAGCAGAAATCGGACCAGCATGACGTGCCGCTCAGTCTGTGCCAGGCGCGGCCGCCTGGCCAGCGCCGCCGAGAGTCGGATGGGCGGACTTCATCGCGTCGAGCGCACGCTTGGCGGCCTGTCCTTCAGGACTGTCGGGTGCGAGCTCCACGACGCGCTGCCAGGCCTTGTTGGCGGCGGTCAAATCCTGTTTGGCGAACGCGAGCACGATCCCCTGATTCAGCATCGTCTTGGTGTGCTTGGGATCGATCTTCAGCGAGCGCTGAAACTGCGCGAGCGCCTTGTCAGGCTGATTCTGGTAGTAATAGCTGACACCCAGGTCGGTACTCACGTCGGGGTTGGTCGGATCGAGCGCGACCGCCTTTTCGTACCACTTGACGGCATCGTCGTATCGCTCGGCGTCGAAGTAGAGGTTGCCGAGCTGCGTACGCGGAGTGGCGTTCGCCGGATCCTTGTCGGCGATGTCGGTGAGACGCTTGGCTTCGGCCTCGTCGAGGACCGGCTTGGCCGGCGTCGTCGGCGAGCCGCCGGCCGGAGCCTGCGCCGTTGCGGGTGCCGGGACCGGCGTCCTGGCTACCTGCTGACTCCCGATGAGCCATCCGGCAATCAGCCCGAGCAGGATGCCCGCACCGCCCAATACGAAGGATTCAGGCTTCATTGCGCCCGCACGATCATAGCAACGTCGCTTTGAACCAGTCCACCAGCCGCCCGACCAGTCCGTCCGACTTCGTCAGCATCATCGTGCCATGGCCCGCATCGTCGAGGGTCTCGAGTTGTGTGCGAGGCGCGTCTTCCGACAGCTGTTTGGCAGAACGGAGCGCGTACGGATCGTTTTTGGACGCAACGAGCAGCACGGGACGATCTCCATATTTCTTCATCGCCGCGTCGCTCTTGAGTCCGCGGTAGTCGATCCCGGGCGACAGGAGCGCCACACTGCGCACCGACGGATCGGCGGCAGCGGCCTGAATCGCGAGAGTGGCACCGACGGATGCGCCAGCGAGGCCGATTCGTGAGGATGCCACTTCCGGCCGGTGCTTCACCCACGCAATCGCAGCGACCACGTCCTGCAGCATGGCACTCAAATCCGTAGACGCGTCCACCGATCCGCTCGAATCGCCATGACCGCGAAGATCGAGCGCGAGCACCAGGAACCCCGCCTCGTGCAACCGCTCGGCCGTGATGTCCCAGTCGCGGCTGGATCGCGTGAGCATGTGGACGAGCACGACTGCAGGCACGTTGGTCCCCGTGGCCGGCCAGAACTCGGCTGAGAGGATGGTACCGTCCGCTGCTCGGAGTGAGACGCGGTCCGCGGCGAGCGCTGGTGTCGCGCTGGCGAGGACAATCGCTGCCAGGTTCAGCAGACTGATGAACCGGGCTCGCATCGCGTTTCAATGTCCGGAGGCAGCAACGCCCGATCGAATGGCTTCGAGATACTCCTGAACGGCGCGCTCGAGGCCGACGAAGAGCGCGTGGCTCACGAGCGCGTGCCCGATCGACACTTCCGCGAGATGCGGAATGGCGGCAAAGCGCGGCAGGTTGCTGAGGTCGAGATCGTGACCGGCGTTCACCCCGAGACCGCGGCTGTTCGCGTGAGCTGCCGCGCGCGTGTACGAGGCCAGACTCTCTTCGCGGCGCGCGCCGCCCTGCTCGAACGCGCGCGCGTAGGGCTCGGTATACAGCTCGACGCGATCGGCGCCGAGGCCCTGTGCCCAGTCGACCGCATCGAGTCGAGGCTCGATGAACAGGCTGACACGAGTGCCGTTCGCGCGCAGGCGGTCGACAGCATCTTCGAGTCCCGGCCAGGAGCGATCGATCGGCCAGCCCGCCTGACTCGTGATCTCACCTGGCATCACCGGAACGAGCGTGCACTGATCCGGTCGAATAGCCAGCACCATGGCGATCAGATCGGGACGTGGATCGCCCTCGATGTTGAATTCGACGCGTCCGCGCTGCGGTTCGAGCCACGTCGCGATCTCGGTCACGTCGCGTGCGGTGATGTGCCGTTCGTCCGCCCGCGGATGCACGGTGATCCCTGGCGCTCCGGCCTTCACTGCCACCCGTACGGCATCGAGCACCGACGGAATACTGCCGCCGCGTGCGTTGCGGAGCGTTGCGACCTTGTTGACGTTGACCGACAGGTGAACCACGGCAACTCCGGCCTTGCGACTCAGTACCTCAGGCGAGGTGCGTCTTCACAGCCGCGGCGATCTCTTCCGCCCACGTTCGAATCTCGCTCTCACGCTGTCCCTCGAGCATGATGCGGAGCAACGGTTCAGTGCCCGAGTAGCGGACCAGCAGCCGCCCCTGCCCTGCGAGACGACCCTCGACGGTTCGGATCACAGCTTCGAGGGCCGGCACGCTCTTCAGATCGACACGTTCACGCACACGCACATTGACCAATATCTGGGGATACGTGGTGAGTTGAGCCGCGAGATCGCCGAGCGTCCGTCCGGTCGTCAGCATTACGCGCACCATCTGCAGCGCGGTGCCGAGACCGTCGCCCGTAAACAGATAGTCGGAGAAAATGACGTGGCCCGATTGCTCGCCGCCGAGGGTGTAGCCGTGGCGGACCATCTCGTCCTTCACGTAGCGATCGCCCACCTGGCAGCGCAGGAGTGCAATGTTCTGCGCGCGAAGCGCGAGCTCCAATCCGATGTTGCTCATGACGGTCGCAACAACGGTATCGCCTCTCAGCCGGCCTTCGGCTTTCAGCTGCATGCCACAAATGAGCAGTACGGCATCGCCGTCGACGATGCGACCGCGTTCGTCCACGAAGATCGCGCGGTCTCCATCTCCGTCGAATGCCACGCCGAACGCGAGGCCACGCTCGACGACAAGCGACGCCAGACGCTGCGGATGGGTGGAGCCGCACTCGAGATTGATGTTGCGGCCGTCCGGCTCGTTCCCGATGGTCGTGACGTCGAATCCGAGCTCGCGGAACACACGTGGCGCCACACGCGTGGTCGCGCCGTTCGCACAATCGAGCGCGATCCGCGTGCCACGCAGCCGGCCTGCGTCCGCGACGATCGTCTCGAGATGCCCGACATAGCGATTCACGAGGCTCTCGCCGGGAACCGCGTCCGCCTCGCCTTCCGGTACGGACCACGACGTATCCGCGACGATCGACTCGACGTGGCGCTCGAGATCATCGGTGAACTTTTCGCCGGCGCCCGAGAACACCTTGATGCCGTTGTCTTCGAAAGGATTGTGTGATGCCGAGATCACGA
>JBKPMA010000059.1:0-4168 GCA_046731935.1 Acidobacteriota bacterium | reverse complement strand
GCAGCGCTATCTCGAGGACACAGGTCGCGTGCTCTTCCAGGACATTCTCGCGGCCGAGCGCGCCGACGGCCGGCGCATCATCGCGGAGAACGACTCGGCGATTGCGTTCATTCCGTATTTCGCCCGGTATGCGTACGAAGTGTTCGTGGCCCCGAAAGCAACGCATCCGAGCGTGGCCGCGCTGTCCGGACGCGAGCGGAACGATTTCGCCAGCGTCTTGCGGGAAGTGCTGATCCGGTTCGACAACCTCTGGCAGATGCCGTTTCCGTACGTCATGCCGCTCCATCAGGCGCCGACCGACGGCGGGAGCTACGACGGTTTCCATTTCCACGTCGAATTTCATCCTCCGCTGCGGAAACCGAACCTGCTGAAGTACCTCGCGGGTCCCGAGATTGGCGGCGGCAACTTCCTGAGCGACACGGCTCCCGAACAAAAAGCCGAAGAGCTTCGCGCGGCGCCGACCGTGCACTACAAGAAGGCCACGCCGTGACAGCCGCCGATCTGTTGGCGCCGTTGCGCGCACTGCACGACGAGGTCCGGCACGCGGTGGTCGCTGCGACCGAACAGGCCACGCTCGACGATCTCGCCGGCATCGCGGCAGACGACGAGGGCGACACGATCTACGCGATCGACCGCGTGAGCGAAGACACGCTGGTCGAATTCTTCGAGCGCGAGATTGCGCCTCGAACGCCCGTGGTGCTCGTCGCCGAAGGTCTTACGGGCGGCCGCATGGTGTTGCCCAAAGGGACTGATGCCTCGGCGGCGCCGTTTGTCGTGATCGTGGATCCAATCGATGGCACGCGCGGGCTCATGTATCAGAAACGGAGTGCGTGGATCCTGTCGGGTGTCGCGCCGAATCGCGGGGACGCGACAAACCTGAGCGACATCGAGGTGGCGATCCAGAGCGAGATCCCGCTGGCCAAACAGCACCTTTCAGACGTGCTGTGGGCGGAGCGAGGGCAAGGCGCGCACGCGGAGCGCGTCAACCGGCTGACGGGCTCACGGCAACCCATTCGGCTCCGGCCCTCGAATGCGCCGACCATCGCCCACGGCTTCGCGATGATCTCGCGGTTCTTTCCGGGTGCCCGCGAAGAGCTCGCGGCGATTGACGAAGAGATTGTGTTCGGGGCGCTCGGTCCACCGCAGCCGGGCAAAGCCCACCTCTTCGAGGATCAGTACATTTCGTCCGGGGGCCAGCTGTACGAGCTCATAGCGGGCCACGATCGGTTCGTCGCAGACCTCAGGCCGCTGATGGATCGTGTACTCGCCTCACGCGGACGTGCACTGGGCATCTGCTGCCATCCGTACGATCTCTGCACGGAGCTCATCGCAAGGGAACTCGGCGTGATCGTGACCGACGAGCACGGACGGCCGCTGGCCGCACCGCTTGCGGTCGAGCCCGATGTCACGTGGGTGGGTTACGCGAACGCCCGAATCCGAGCGCAGGTGGAGCCGCTGCTGCGCCAGGCACTGGCAGCACGCGGGCTGGTGTAAGTGTCGCTACCGCAAGACACGGAACGCTTCCTCGCCCTGCTGCGCGACAGCCGGCAGCATCCGTCGGCCGCGGTGCGCGATGCCATGTCGCCAGGCGACGCGATCGTTGCTCGAGCGCCGGGACGCCTCGACGTGATGGGCGGCATTGCCGATTACTCCGGCTCCCTGGTGCTGCAATGGCCGATCGCGGAGGCGACCCATGCGGCGCTCCAGCGGGACCCTGCGTCCGATCATCTCCACATCGTCAGCATGCTCGGTAGCGGTGACGTCCGCGTCGCGGACGTTCCATGTGCCGTGCTCGCCGAAGCCGCCGGTGCCGATGGCTACGAGGCGATCCGATCGTCCTTCGCAGCCGATGCCGCGACGCACTGGGCCGCGTATGTGGCAGGGGCGTGGGCCGTCCTCGCCCGTGAGCGCAATGTGCCCGTGACCGGCGGCCGCGTGCTCGTGCATTCTGCGGTGCCCGAAGGAAAGGGCGTCAGTTCGTCGGCGGCTCTCGAAGCTGCGGTGATGGAGGCGCTGACGGCTGCGGACGGCCTGGCGATCCCGCCGCGCGATCGCTCGCTCCTCTGTCAACGCGTCGAGAATCTCGTCGTCGGGGCTCCGTGCGGCATCATGGATCAGATGGCGACGGTGTTCGGCGAGGCCGGACAGTTGATGGCGATGCTCTGTCAGCCGGCGGAGTTCAAAGGCTCGATTCCGCTGCCGCCGCAACTGGCCGTCTGGGGGATCGATTCCGGCATCCGGCATGCTGTGACGGGTGCGGACTACGGGTCGGTGCGTGTCGGTGCGTTCATGGGATATCGGGTGCTCGCCGATCTCGCGGGCTTCACCGTTACTCTTGGTGAGCGCGCCGGACACGTGCGGGTCAACGATACGCGTTGGCATGGGTATCTCGCCAACGTTGGTCCTGCAACCTTTGCGACGTTCGAAGACGCAGTGCCGGAACGGATCTCCGGGGCGGCCTTCCTCGATCGCTACTCGGGAACAACCGACCTCGTGACGAGAGTCGATCCAGCACGGACGTATGCGGTCCGCATCCCGACTCGGCACCCGATCGACGAGCACGCGCGCGTGACGACGTGGTACGAGGCGTTGCAGAAGGCCGCGACATCAGGGGCGCCGGCGAGTGACGGTCTGGCTCATATGCTCGGCGCGCTGATGTACGAGTCGCACGCCAGCTACTCTGCCTGTGGGCTAGGATCGGACGGCACGGATCGTCTGGTGGCACTCGCTCGCGAAGCTGGACCGGCGCGTGGCGTGTTTGGTGCCAAAATCACTGGTGGCGGGAGCGGTGGAACGGTTGCGCTGCTGACAAGAGCCTCGGCCGCCGATGTCGTGCAGTCGATCGCTGCCGCCTACGCGCGCGAGTCGCGTCGAGCAGTCCATGTGTTCAAGGGATCGTCCCTGGGCGCGGCACGGTTCGGGACCATCAAGGCAGTTGTTCAGTAGTCCGTAGTCCGTAGTCCGTAGTCCGTAGTTCGTAGTTCGTAGTCTGGCCTGCAGCCCGTAGCCTGTAGCCTGCAATTCTTAGCCTGTAGCCCGTAGCCTGTAGTTCGTGCCTGCAGCCTGTAGCCTGCAGCCTGGAGCCTGATCTCACATGTCCATCCTCGTCACCGGTGGCGCCGGCTATATCGGCAGCCACACCGCCAAAATGCTTGCTGAGAGCGGGCAGAGTCCCGTCGTGCTCGACAATTTCGCCTACGGCCATGACTGGGCGGTGAAGTGGGGACCGCTCGAGCGCGGCGATCTCGGTGACGCCGATTTCATCAAGGGCGTGTTCTCGCGGCATTCGATCGACGCGGTCATCCACTTCGCGGCGTTTGCCTACGTCGGCGAATCGATGACGCACCCGCGAAAGTACTTCCAGAACAATACGGTCAACACCTTGAACCTGCTCGACGCGATGATCGATCGCGGCGTGACCGCGTTCGTCTTCTCGTCGACGTGCGCGACCTACGGCGTGCCGACGCACGTGCCGATTGACGAGACCCATCTGCAGACGCCGGTGAATCCCTACGGCGAGTCCAAGCTGATGGTGGAGAAGATCCTCCGCTGGTATGGCGAGGCGTATGGACTGAAGTCAGTCGCGCTGCGCTACTTCAACGCCGCCGGTGCCGACCCCGATGGCACCATCGGTGAGGATCACGATCCCGAGACGCACCTGATCCCGCTGGTGATCGACGCTGCCAGGGGCACGCGCCCCCCGGTGGGTGTGTTCGGCACGGACTACCCGACCCCGGATGGCACGGCCATCCGCGACTACATTCACGTCACGGATCTCGCGACCGCGCACGTCGGCGCGCTGGAGTACCTCAGAAAGGGCGGCGCGACGACCGCGATCAATCTCGGCACGGGCAAGGGGCGGTCGGTCCGCGAGGTGATTCAGACGGTGGAAGCTGTCAGCGGGCGCAGGGTGCCGACTGTCCTGTCACCCCGCCGCGCCGGCGATCCGCCCGCGCTCGTGGCGAATCCGCAGAAGGCGAAGGACGTGCTCGGCTGGTCCGCACGGTATGTTGATCTCCGTACGATCATCGAGCACGCGTGGAAGTGGCACACGAGGGGTGACAAGAAGTAATGCGGATTGCGGATTGATGATTGCGGAATGGCAACCGCCGATTGCAGTCTCGCAGCGCATGCCAGAGCGGTAAGACTTCTCGGTTTGCTGCTAATG
>JBKPMA010000058.1:0-7357 GCA_046731935.1 Acidobacteriota bacterium | reverse complement strand
CGATGACCTGCTCGAGAAGGTGCGGATCCGGCGGCTTCGCCGACAAATCGCCGACGCGGGGTTCGTCGTCGGCACCGAGGATCTCTACGTGACTGGAACCTTCCGGCGCCTGCCGATGGCGCGCTGGCTGCGCGACAGCCCGCTGACGCAAGACATCGTCATCGGCCACGTGCAGTACCTGTTGCGCAAGGCGTGAGCACGCAGGCGGAGGCACGGAGTCATCGCGTGTTGTCGTATCTCGATTGGTCATCACCGCTCGACGCGGTGCGCCGGCTGAGGTTATTCCGTCAGGTGTCGTCGCACACGAAGGTCTCACGCGAGAAACTGAGCCGTCTCTACGACCTCGCCCATCAGATCGATCGGGAGTCCGTGCCCGGCGCCATCGTCGAATGCGGGGTGTTCAAAGGGGGCGCTGCAGCGCTGCTCGCGCACTCTTCGCCGGCTCGTGAGGTCTACTTGTTCGACTCCTTCGAAGGACTCCCGCCGCCTGGCGCCAATGATGGCCAGCAGGCTCGTGATGCCTATCAGGAGGGCTGGTGCGCGGGGACCGAAACCGAGGTCCGCGAGGTCTTCGAGCGGCTGCACGTCCTCGGACCGCGCGTTCACTTCGTCAAGGGTTGGTTCCAGGACACGTTTCCTACGTCCACGGTTGGTCCGGTCGCATTGCTCCATGTGGACGCCGACTGGTACGACTCGGTTCGCCTCTGCCTCGAACGGTTCTGGGATGACGTGGCACCCGGCGGATTCGTTGTGTTCGACGACTATGCGCGGTGGGAAGGCTGTACGCGTGCGGTCGATGAGTTCCTGGCTGCGCGGGCCCTCGGGCCCCTCCAACCGACCGGCTCAGCGGGACACTTCATGCGAAAAGAGGCGGGGCCCGTCGTCCGTAGTCCATAGTCCGTAGTCCGTAGTCCGTAGTCCGAAGACTGAAGACTGAAGACTGAAACCGTCGACCGGCCGGTACTCCCGTACCAAAGCCCACGCGCCTCGCGATGTAGAATCACGCGATCCCCTCGTCGTCGTTCCCGCCATGGCCGAAGTCGATTCGTACCGTCCTGATGACCGCCGCGCGGTCGAGGCCCTGTACCGGCGCGTCTTCGGTACGGATGCGGCCGAAGCCAGCCGGCTGCGGTGGGAGTGGCAGTACGGGCGGAATCCGAACAATCCTGGCGGCGCGCCTGTGATCTGGATCGCGCGCGAAGGCCCGACGATCGTCGGCCAGTACGCGACGATGCCCGTGCGATTGTGGGTGGGCGGCCGGGAGGTCGACGCGTCGTGGGGCATGGACGTGATGGTCGCCCCCGAACGTCAGCGCCAGGGAATCGGCGAGGTGCTGTTCCGGACGTGGGACCGGAATACGGGCGCATCGCTCGGCCTCGGGCTGTCCGAGTCTTCGCACCGTCTCTTTCAGAAGCTGCGGTGGCCCGAGCCGGGGCCGGTGCCGTGTCTGGTGAAGCCATTGACGCGCCGCGCTTTTCGCCGCGCGAACTGGCCCGAAAGCGTGAACCGGCTCGTCTCGGCGGTGACCCTGCCGCTCGTCAAGGTCGTGTCGCGCACGCGCCCGTTGCGCGCGGAAATCGAGATGATTCGTCGTTTTCCCCCAGAGTTCTCGGCGCTGTGGGAACGGCTGGCTCCCAAGTTCGACTTCGCCGTCCGCCGCGATGCGCGCTATCTCAACTGGAAGTACATCGAAGCCCCCCACGTGCGGTACTCTGTAGCGGCGCTCAAACGCGAGGGCCGCATGGAAGGTTACGCGGTCTATCGGCACCGCCGTGAACCGCGTGGCCGCGTCACCAGTGTCGTAGACTTCCTGGTCGATCCCGACGACGAGCCCGGCATGAAGACGCTGCTCCGGTGGATCGACCGTGAAGCGCGCGCGGAGGATTCCGACAAGGTCCGCGCGTTCGCGCTGCATGCGGGCTACCGGCGCCTGCTCAAGCGATCCGGATACTTCCAGGTGAAATCCACGATGGACTTCACCGTCAAAGTGAATGGCGCTGCTGTGCCGACCGACTTCTATCAGAACACCGACCGGTGGCACGTGACGCTCGGCGACTCCGACCAGGATCGATGAAAACCGGCCCGTACCTCCTCGTCGGGATCGACACCGAAAGCGACAATCAGTGGGATGCGAAAGCCCGCGGCGCTCCAACGTTCGAAAACCTGTACGCCCTTCCGCAGCTCCACGCCCGCTTCGAACGCCGCGGCGTCCGGCCGACCTACGTCGTCACGCACAACGTCGCCACAGATCCGCGCTCGGTCGAGATGCTTCGTTTCGTGCTGCTGCGAGGCACCTGTGAGATTGGTGCGCATCATCATGCGTGGGAGACGCCTCCGTGTTCGCCCGATGATGTGGCGCGGCATGGATACGCGGCGTGGCTGCCGTCGGCGCAGTTCGAGCAGCAGCTCGGCGCATTGACCGAGGCCATCACCTGCGCCGTCGATGAACGCCCCGTCACCTATCGATCCGGGCGCTTCGGCTTCGCGGCCTCGCATGTCGCCGCGCTCGAGCGGGCCGGATATCTCGTCGAGTCGAGCGTCGCGCCGCTCTTCTACGAAGCGCACAAGGGAGGACCGGACTTCGTCGAAGCGCCGCTGAAGCCGTACTTTCTGGCGTACGACAGCGCCGTCCAACCCGGATCGAGCGATGTGCTCGAAGTGCCATGTTCGTCCGCACTCGATCGCCAGGTGCCGCAGCGCCTCGCCTGGATGTACGCGCGTGCGCCGTGGCCGTATCAGACCAAGCGCATTCTCAGGAAACTGGGGATTGCGCGGATGCGGTGGCTGCGGCCATCCTACTCCTCACTCGACGATATGAAGGCGCTCGCGCGCCAGCTCTCCGCGCGCGGCGAGGTCGTCTTGAACATGCTCTTCCACTCGAGCGAAGCCATCGTCGGCGGGAGCCCGTACAATCGGACGCAGGGCGAGCTCGACGCATTCTTCGATCGGCTGGAACGCTTCTTCGATTTTGCCATCCGCGAGCTGGGTGCGACGCCGGTGACGTATCGCGAGTTCCGCGAGGCCTACCTGCGGCACTGACGCCGAGCCGTGCACATCCTTCACATCACGCCGCATCTGCCGCCCGACCAGGCCGCAAACGCGCTGCTCCCTTTCCATCTCGGCATGTGGGCCGAAGCGGCCGGCGACGAGGTCGGGTACGTCGCACATCCGCCGAGGCAGCAGCAGGGGCGAAGGGCGCAGGCAGCAACCTCACTGCCTGGCCGCGTCGCGTGGGTGGAGTCTCATCTCGAGTCGAGCGGCCTGGCGCGCACGTTGAGGTTGTCGACCGGCATGACGGCGATTGCCATCGCACGCGCGGTCGCGCCAGCGGTCGCGTGGGCCGATGTCGTCCATATCCACAGCAACGGACTGATCGCGGAGATCGGCGCCGTCGTGGCGAACCGTCAGCGGAAACCGGTGGTCCTGACGTTGTACGGCACCGAGATCTGGCACTACAAGCCCAAGCGCGGGATCGATCTCTTTACGCGCGCGTACCAGCGCGCGTCACACGTCGTGTTCTACAGTCACGGGCTGCAGACGCGGGCCACGGAGCTCGGCCTCGGACGGCGCGATACGAGTGTGATCTATCCGCCGGTGGCCCCCGAGTTCACCCTCCATGACGAGCGGGCCCAGGCTAGTGCACGCGCGGCATTGGGCCTCAAGACCCGGCACCTGTTCGTCAACGTAAAGCGCCTGCACCCGCTGGCCGGGCAGCAGTACCTGATTGAGGCTCTCGGCGAAGTGATTCGCACGCACCCCGACACGAGGCTGGTGATCTGCGGGACCGGCGCACTGTTGCCCGAGCTGCAGGCGACAGCACGCGCCACGGGCGTCGAAGGCCACGTCACCTTCACCGGCCTTCTGGACAACGTCACGATCGCGCAGTACGACGCCGCCGCCGATGCCTTTGTGCTGCCGTCATTGCTCGAGGCCTGTCCAACAGTCGCACTCGAGGCCTTGGCCACGGGCACGCCCGTCATTTCATCCGACAATCCTGGAGGCGTCGAGCTGCGCGAGCTGTTCGGCTTCGACGTCTCCGTCGTCCCCCGCAAGCAGCCACTGGCCCTGGCCCATGCGATGATCCAGCTGCTCGACGACAAGCGGCGCGTGCGCGCGACGACGTCTGAGATCATCGAGCGGGAGTTTCGGCCGCCGGCCGTGCAAACGCAGTACAAGGCGATCTACGAGCGCGCCGTTCGCGCCGCACACGGACGGTAAGTCGGTCGCCGGTCGTCTTCGAGTGCGTCTCGTTTCAATCGTCAATCGTCAATCGTCATTGCTGGATGCGAGGAAGAATGGCTCTACTCGATGAGGTCACAAGCGGGATTGCAACGGCGATGAAAGCGCGCAATCAGGTCACGCTGGACGCGCTCCGTATGCTGAAGTCGGCGCTCACGATGAAGGGGATCGAGAAGGGACGCGATCTCGACGAACGCGAGGGGCAGCAGGTCGTCCAGACGCTCGTCAAGCAGCGCCGAGACTCCATCGAACAGTTCACCAAAGCCGGACGCCAGGAGTTGGCGGACAAAGAGGCTGCGGAGATTGGCGTACTCGAGCGGTTTCTTCCGCCGGCCGTGTCTGCGGACGAAATCTCGGCTGCGGTCGATCAGGCCGTGGCGGAGACAGGTGCGAAGACGGCCAAAGACATTGGCATGGTGATGAAGGCTGCGATGGCGAAACTGGCGGGCAAGGCCGTGGATGGAAAAGTGGTCAACGAAGCCGTCCGAAAACGGCTCGCACAGGGCTGAATCCCCTCGAGCCCCGGTCCGATCGACCCATTCCCATCCACGGCTTCGGCGCTAGCGCGGGTAAGCGACGCGCAGCGGCTCGGCAAGGCGGACCGTAATCACGGCGCCACGTCCGATTCGCACGTCACGGCCGCGCGTCGAGAGCACGACTGCCGTTCCCGCTCCACCGCCGGTGAGGGCGCCAATGCCCGCGCCCTTCTTCCCGCCGATGAGGGCACCGATGACGGCCCCACCCGCGGCGGGAATTCCGATCTTCAGTGCGTCCTGCTTCTTGGTCGCTGGTGCGACCGCAGTCCATGGACGCGTACGAAGACGATAGCTGGTCTCTTCGCTGGCAAGCGTAATCCGCGTGAATCGGACGCCCACGGAGCCGCGCCCTTTGACGCGGCCGGACCGCGCCGCGTGGGTGACGTAGCCCTGCACGCGGCTTCCGCTGGGCAGCACGTCGAGTCCGTCAATCACGATCGGACGAACGAGCGTTGCCGACACAGGGTCCTCGACACTGGAGATGTCGGATCCGAAACGGTGGCCTACCGACAAACGCAGCACGGTGCCCGCCGGCAACGTCACCGATCGATCGAGTGCGACTCCCTCGGCGGGAGCTGCCAACAGCACCGAGGCAGACGAACCGCACACCAGCGTGGTGGCCAGAACTGTCCGAAGGATGTGAGCTCTCATTGAGCGCCTCCTCGCCAGCCAAGGAGGCAAAGGCAGTACCGCGGGGCTACCTGAGCCGTTCAGCGACATGAATGTCGTCTGAACTCAATGGTTTACGTGCTCACGACGATTTCAGCGCCAGCTCCAGCAATCGTCTCGCACTGCCCACTGATCGGGGCAGGCTGTCCACATCTACTCGCAGCGGAGCACCGTGATCGGGTCCACGCGCGTGGCACGCCAGGCCGGCAGCAGACTGGCAAGCAGCGCGACGCCGCCGAGAATCGCCGCAACGCTCGCAAACGTCGCTGGGTCCGAGGCGGTGACACCGTACAGGAGCCCTTCCATCAGTCTCGTCGACAGGAGCGTGAGTGCGGCACCGCAGGCGATCCCGAGGCCCGCCATCCTCATGGCGTTCCAAAGCACCATGCCGAGCAGCGACTGCGGCGTTGCGCCAACGGCCATGCGGACGCCGATGTCATGGCGTGTCTGCAGCACGAGCTGCGACATGACGCCGTAGATGCCAATGGCTGCAAGCAGGAGGGCGAGCACGGCGAAGGAGGCGAGCAGCATCCGCGCGAATCGCTTCTGCGACAGCGAATCCGCGATGATCTCTTCCATCGTTCGAGCGCCGTACATCGTCACCGCTGGATTCACCGAAAAAATGGCCCGCTTGATCTGCTCCGCCAGCGGTCCAGCCGGTAAAGAGCTGCGTACGAGCCAGCTGGCTCCGTTCGCGATGACCGGCATCACGGCGTCGGGAATCTGCCGGAACGGGAAATACATCTGCGAGCGGATCCGCGCCGTCGCGTCGCTGTCGAGTCCCCAGTGCCGAACGTGCCGCACAATCCCGACGATCTCGTACTCGACGTTGATGATGTCGAAATGCAGGTGCTCGCCGATCGGATTCTTGGCGCCGAACACGGTTCGCGCCAGCTCTTCGTCGATGACCGTCACAAACGGCGAATGCTCCGTGTCTGTCGGTGTGATGAAGCGCCCGCGCACCAATTCGAGTCCAAGCGCCTGACGGTATTCGGCGGAGACCGCATAGAACAGCGCCCATGGCAGCTGGCTCTGCTCTGACGCGTGCGGCTGGCCGACGACCCAGAACGGCATTTCTGAATCACCGTTCATCGGCACGGAACCTTCGACGATGCTGACGGCCTGCACGCCTGGAACGGCGCGGATCTGTTGCTCGATCGCCTCGTAGCCTGCGCGGACGGCGTTCGGCGCCGGATCGGTCGAGGGCGAGCCGGCCATCTCGAACGTGAGCAACTCCCGCGGATTGAAGCCTGGGTCCACCTGCCACAGGTGCCACATCGTCCGGACCATCAGCCCTGCTGCGGCGGTGAGCATCAACGCGATGGCGATTTCACCGACGACGAGCACACGCTGGGCGCGATGCCGCCCGGATCCACTGCGTCCTCCCTCACGCAGCGTCGCGTTCGCATCCGTGCGCGCGGTCTGCCATGCGGGAACCGCGGCGAACGCCGCTCCGGCGATGAGCGACGCGACGGCCGTGAACGCAACGACGCGCGCATCGATCCCGATCGTGGCGTAGCGCGGCAGATCGACGGCGATGCGCGATCCAATCACGTCGAGCAGCGCGCGGGCGAGCGCGATGCCCAGCGCTCCGCCAGCCACGGCGAGCAGGAGTCCCTCAGTGAGGATTTGACGAACCAGGCGCGAGCTGCCTGCCCCGATCGCGCTCCGAATCGCAAATTCACGGCGCCTGGCGGCGGCGCGTGCGAGCAGCAGGTTCGCGACGTTGACGCATGCGATGAGCAGCACGAACCCGACTGCGCCGAGCAGCATCAGCAGCGCCGGACGGACGTCGCCGACGAGATCCTCGCGCAGCGTGAGCACCTCGATGCCCTTGTCCTTATCGACCGCCGGATATTCGCGTGCCAGCGCGCCTGCGATGGTTCGCATCTCGGCGCGGGCCTGTTCGAAGG
>JBKPMA010000057.1:0-12832 GCA_046731935.1 Acidobacteriota bacterium | reverse complement strand
TCGATTACGTGAACTCGAAGACCGACTACGACACCGTGCAGATCGCCCCGGTCAGCGGCTCCTCGAACTTCAACAACGCCGCGCAGCCCACGACGGGCACCGGGCAGAACGCCACCACCGGCAGCAATCTGACAACGGGAGCGTCCACGGGCGGCGGAGGACAGCAGTAACTTCGTAGTCCGTACCATCCACGACCGAAGACCGTAGACCGTAGACCGTAGACCGGTCTACAGTCTACGGGCCGTGCCCGCGCTCTCGGTCACCATCATCACGTTCAACGAAGTCACACGCCTCGAAGACGCCATCCGGTCGGTGGCGTGGGCGGATGAAATTCTCGTCCTCGATTCCGGCAGCACCGACGGGACGATCGACCTGGCTCGCCGGCTCGCGACGCGCGTCGAAGTCACCGACTGGCCCGGCTACGCGGCGCAGAAGAATCGCGCGGCTGCACTCGCGCGCCATGACTGGATCCTCTCCATCGACGCCGACGAGCGCGTTGGCCCCGAGCTTGCGGCCGCCCTGGAGATCTGGAAGAAAAACAATCCCTCCGCGGCCGGCTATCGCTGCGCGCGCGTATCCAAGTACCTCGGCCGCTGGATCCGTACGACCGACTGGTATCCGGACTGGCAACTGCGGCTCTACGACCGCCGGCGCGCACGATGGATCGAACGGCGTGTACACGAGTCCGTTCACGCCGATGGTTCTGTCGATCGCCTGACCGGCGAGTTGCAGCACCTGCCCTATCGAGACGTCAGCGACCATCTGCAGCGCATCGATCGCTATACGTCCCTGGCGGCCGCCGACATGAAAACGCGCGGCAGCCGGGCATCCTATCTGGCGCTCGCGATGCAGCCGTTCGCGGCGTTTCTCCGCAACTATCTGCTGCGCCGGGGCATTCTCGACGGCCGTGTCGGTCTCACCGTGTCGCTGCTGAACTCGTACTACGTCCTGCTCAAGTATGTGAAGCTCCTGCAGCTCGAGATGGGCGACGGGCGCGACTGATCGTCAGCCATGCGCTCTCTGCACATCGACACAGCGACCTCGTGGCGCGGCGGCCAGAACCAGGTGCTCCTCACGGTGCTGGGACTGCTCGAGGCCGGCGAGCGTGCCTCGATCGTCGGACACCCGAGCGGTGAGCTTCGAAAGCGCGCAGCCGAGGGTCTCGAGTTCATTCCCCTCGCCCCCGCCCACGAGCTGGATCTCAAAGCGGGCTGGAAGTTGTCGCGCGTATTGAATCGCGTGCGGCCCGACGTGGTCCACGCGCACGATCCGCATGCGGTCTCGATGGCGGCTGTTGCGCTCTCTATGACGTCGCAGTCTCCTGCGCCTCCGCTGGTGGCGTCGCGGCGAGTCGATTTCCACCTGAAAAAGAACTCCTTCTCTTCGTGGAAATACCGGCAGGTGTCTGTCTTCATCGCGGCGTCCGAGGCGATTGCGCAGATCCTGCGCGCTGATGGCGTGACGCCCAGTCGAATCCGGACGGTCCACGAAGGCATCGACGTGGAGCGCATCGCACACATCGATGCTGCCAACGTCCACGCAGAGCTCTATCTTCCGACGAACGCGCCGGTCGTCGGCAACATAGGCGCCCTGGTAGCGCACAAAGGACAGCGGCACTTCATCGACGCCGCGTCGCTCGTGGTGCGTGAGGTGCCAGACGCCCGGTTCGTGATTCTCGGCGAGGGCACGCTGCGCCACGCACTGGAACATCAGATCAAGCACCTTCACCTGGAACGGCACGTGTTTCTGGCAGGGTTCCGTCCGGACGTGATCGCGTGGTTGAAGGGCTTCGACTTCTTCGTGATGAGCTCTGAGACCGAGGGTCTCGGTACGTCGATCCTCGACGCGATGGCGTGCGAGAAGGCCGTCATCGGCACGAGTGCCGGCGGAATCCCAGAAGTCGTGGAGGATGGCGTGACCGGTCTTGTCGTGCCGCCGCAGGATCCGCACGCGCTGGCCGATGCGATGGTCGCGCTCCTGACCGACACGCAGCGGCGATCGGCCATGGCGGCCGCCGGACTCGCGCGCGTCAAGGCCAGGTTCACCGTCGAACGGATGGTCGCGGCGACGCGCGCGATCTATGCCGAGCTACTTGGCCGGGGTGCATTGGATGACAGGACGAATGACCCCGGCCCCACAGAGTGATCACCGGCCGGGGTGCATCGGTTGACAGGATGAATGACCGGGCCCCACAGAGTGATCACCGGCTGTTGGCCGGGGTGCATTGGATGACAGGATGAATGACCCCGGCCCCACACTCCAGAATCCAAATGTGGGGGCGGGGTTACCCTCCTCGTCTACCGGTATACCCCGCCCGGAGTGTCACCTGCCTCGCGGACGGCACACCCCACGGAACGGACACTGCGAATCCCGCTGCGCTGTCTGATACCCGCACGCGCCCATCATGCCGACGTGGCAGAGCGAGAAGTCGTAGCGCACTGGATCGTCCGGTGCCAGCCGCCGCAGGCTCTTCGTGATGTCTGCGGCCATCTTCCATCCAGGACTCCGATACGTCGTCAACCCCAGGCATCGTCCCAGCCGGATGACGTGTGTGTCGAGCGGGATCACGAGGCGTGCCGGCGACACGCGGCTCCACACACCGAAGTCCACTTGATCGCGCCGAACCATCCACCGGAGAAACAGGTTCAAGCGCTTGCACGCGCTGCCCGCCGATGGCCGTGGAAAGAAGTAACAGACGCCAGGCCGCTTCGGCAGGCGTCCGTAGGCGGACCGCACGTCTATCGCCAGCGCACGGGCAGAGAACGCATTCAGCGCTGGGCCGATATCTGGACTCGACGGATCATCGCCGTCCGCAAAGAATCCTTCGATCGAGCCAGCGGTCTCGAGCATCTCCCGCAGGATCACGAGCAGTGCCATCAGATCCGTCCCGCGGATCCAGCGGTGGACGAGCCCGCGCAGCTCCTCCCTGTGTCGATCCGGCTCGAAGGTACGGACAAAGCGCGCAGGCGACGGTCCGAGCACCCGGCACAGCGCCTCCACCGACTGCATCACGCTGGCCACGCGGCCGAACGCAAGCGCCGCGGCACAGAAGGCGACGATTTCGAGGTCGTCAGGACGCGAAAAGCGGCGGACGATGTTGATGGGATCGGCGACGGCGTTGGCGGCATCGAACGCTGAGTACTGCGCGTCGAGTCCGGAGCGGAGCGTGTCGCGCGTCAGTCCAGCCACGGATACCACGGAGCACGTGGGCGTCAGAACGTGGTGATAGGCGTGCCGGCCTGGCAGAGCGGACAGCCGGACACGGGATAGTTCTCTGGGGCGGCGTACTCGACGAGCGCGACGAGTGGTACGCCGATGTCCACGATCGATGCCAGCCGGTCGCAGATTACGACAGCGCCGAGTACGGTGCCGCCAGCTTCACGCACGAGGTCCGCGCAGCGGTTCAACGTCTGACCGGTATTCCTGACATCGTCTGCGAGCAGAATCCGCCGGCCCTTCACGAGCTGACGATAGAAGGGCCGCAGGTCGGCGCCCTGTCCCTCGTCGGTGTCGAACGGTGCGAACGAGCAGGCGGGATGCGTCAGGCTGCGGCGGCTGTCGAGGAGACCAGCGATCGTGTGCGCCAGCAGGGCGCCGCCTGTCGCTGGTCCGGCGACGACTTCAGTGGCAGTCGCGATGTCCGCGGGCAGCAGATCCAGCAGGTCCTGTGCGAGCCGCCAGATCGTGGACGGATAGCGGAACAGCTGATGCGGATTGAGATACGTGCGGCCGTGGTAGCCGTTGCCGTAGTCGAAGTGCCCGTCGAGCATGAGCACGCCGTAGCGGCGCAGGTCGTCGAGGGCCTTGGTGCGGATGTCGTCGATTCGCGTCACGTCGCTGTCCTGCTTGAAGGAAATCTCACCCGGCACCTTGTCACGTGTGTCAGACAAGGGCCGACGCAGCGGCCACCTCGGGATTCGTGTAGACCGTACGGCCACCGATGATCGTCGCTGCCGCCGTCCCTCGCAACGTCCACCCATCGAACGGCGAGTTCTTGGATTTCGACCGCAGGTTGGCCGTACGGATGGTCACGGTCGTGTCTGGCGCGAGCACCGTGATGTCGGCGACGCTGCCTGGTGCGAGCGTTCCGCCGGGCCGCCGGATGATTCGGGCGGGATTCACCGACAGCAGCTCCACCATCCGGCTCAAGCTGATCACGCCGCGATGCACGAGCCGATCGAACGTCAGCGGCACGCATGTCTCCAGCCCGACGATCCCGAATGGCGCGCGATCGAACTCGACCTGCTTCTCGTCGGCATGATGCGGTGCATGATCCGTCGCAATCGCGTCCACGGTCCCATCCGCCAGGCCCGCGATCATGGCCTCGACATCCGCCTGCTCCCGAAGCGGCGGATTCATCTTCGTATTCGTGTCGTACTTGATCGGCGACGCGAGCGCTTCGTCGGTCAGCGTGAAGTGATGCGGAGCGACCTCACACGTCACCGCGATGTTCTGCGCCTTGCCTTCGCGAACCGCCCGAATTGACGAGCGCGCGCTCATGTGCGCCACGTGATACAGGCCGCCCGTGAGCCCTGCGAGGAGGACATCCCGCGCGACCATCACGCCTTCGGCCTCTCCCGGGATCCCGCGCAGACCAAGCGCCGCAGCCTGGAATCCTTCGTGGGCGACGCCGTCCGCCTTCAGATCGGGATCCTCACAGTGGTTGATCACCGGCATGTCGAACATCCGCGTGTATTCGAGTGCGCGCCGCATGATCAGCGCGTTCGCCACCGGATGCCCATCGTCGGTAATGGCCACGCAACCGGCCGCGTGCAGCTCCGCGATGTCGGCCAGGTGCTCCCCTTTCGATCCACGCGTGACGGTACCGATCGGATACACGTGCGCGAGCTTCGCGTCGGCCGCCTTCCGCATGATGAACTCGGTGACTCCAGCGTGGTCGTTGACAGGCGACGTGTTCGGCATGCACGCAACGGCCGTGAACCCACCTGCGACGGCGGACGCCACACCGGTGGCGATCGTTTCCTTGTGCTCCTGGCCAGGCTCGCGCAGATGTACGTGCATGTCGATCAGGCCGGGCACGATGACGAGGCCGCGCCCGATCTCGACGACCGCGACGCCGGGCTCGACGGGTAGATCGCGGCCGACCTTGGCGATCCGGCCGTCTTCGATCAGCACGTCGACCATGCCGTCGATACCGTTGGCCGGGTCGACCACCCGGCCGCCCTTAAGCAACCGCTTCATCATCCACTCCACCCGCGAGCAGGTACAGCACGGCCATGCGCACTGCCACACCGTTGGCGACCTGCTCGAGGATTACCGAATACGGTCCATCCGCCACTTCCGAGGCAATCTCGACGCCGCGGTTCATCGGTCCGGGATGCATGACCACGACGTCCGGACTCGCGAGACGCAGGCGCTCTTCGGTCATCCCGAACACGTTGAAGTATTCACGCAACGAGGGGAAGAAGCCGCCTTGCATCCGTTCCAGCTGGATACGCAGCAGCATCACGACGTCTGCGCCTTTGACCGCTTCCTCGACCGATGTCGTGACGTGGACGCCCAGTCGTTCAACACCTGCCGGGACGAGCGTGGGCGGCCCGCACAACCAGACGTCGGCGCCCAGCTTCGTGAGCAGCAGAACGTTCGATCTCAGGACTCGGCTGTGGAGCAGGTCGCCGACGATGGCGACCTTGAGTCCGCCAATCCGCTGCTTGTGCTGCCGGATCGTGAACGCGTCGAGCAGCGCCTGCGTCGGATGCTCGTGCATCCCGTCGCCAGCGTTGATGATGCGTGAGCGGCACACGCGCGCCAGCAGATCGCAGGCTCCCGATGACGAATGCCGCAGGACGATCATGTCGGGCGACATCGCCTCGAGGTTGAGCGCCGTGTCGACCAGCGTCTCGCCCTTCACGACGCTGGAGCTCGCGACAGCGACATTCAGCGTGTCGGCGCTGAGCCGTTTTTCGGCGACTTCGAAGGACGTGCGCGTCCGCGTGCTCGGCTCGAAAAACAGGTTCACGATCGTGCGCCCTCGAAGCGTCGGCACTTTTTTGATCGGCCGCGCCGCGATTTCTTTCATGGCTTCGGCCGTGTCGAGGATGAGCACGATCTCCTCCGGCGACAGATCGGCGATGCCGAGCAGATGCTTGTGGCGGAGGCGTGTGGCGGCGACAGGCGCGGGGGCAGCCACGGCGACCTCACTCTCCTTCGGTCGTAATGACGACTTCGTCATGACCGTCAACCTCCTCGAGCAGAACCTGCACGCTCTCGCGCCGCGACGTCGGCAGGTTCTTTCCCACGTAGTCCGCTTTGATTGGCAGCTCGCGATGGCCGCGGTCAACCAGCACCATCAGCTGGATCGCGCGCGGGCGGCCGAAATCGATCAGGGCGTCGAGCGCTGCCCGGATCGTCCTGCCCGTATACAGCACATCGTCGACCAGCAGGATGATCCGGTCATCGATTGAGAACGGGATATCGGTCAGCCGGACGACGGGCTGCGGCCCGACGGGCTGGCGCATCAGATCGTCACGGTAGAGCGTTATGTCGAGAGCGCCGGTGGGCACGCGGTGGCCCGTGATCTCAGCGATCCGTTCGGCCACACGGCGCGCGAGATGCTCGCCGCGTGAGCGGATGCCGACGAACGCCAGTTCATCGAGGCTCCGATTCCGCTCGAGGATCTCGTGCGCGATCCGCGTGAGCGTCCGTCCGACGCGGTCGGCGTCCATCACGACGGGCATGAGACACACTCCAGCCGCTGGCCGCCTACACCGCGCGGCAGCATCGAATAACGATGGTCGAGACGAACTTGGACGGAGAGAGACCAGGGTGGGACGTTCACAGGACACCTCTTCGCAGCCTCACTGGGCCGCGTTAAAGAGCTTCGTCAATTCTACTTCAAAGACAGGTTCAGCGGTTCAAATGGTTCAAGAGGTTCAATGGGTTCATAGTTGAACCGACTCAGTTCTCGTACGATGGAATGAACGTGACCGGCCGTTCCTCGGTGAAATCGCGCGAGAAGAGATCGGTGCGGGCCAGACCGTCCATATCCCGGCCGATCGGGAGTCCGAAGAAGTAGAGGATGGTCGGCACGACGTCCACGACCGACGCCCGGCCGAAATGTCCTGCCCGCACGGGATGACCGAAGGCGAGCAGGAACCCATCAGGCGCCCGTTCGTGCGTGCCGCTCAATTCGCCGGTACTCAGCAGCCGATCGACCAGGCGCTTCGGCACGGTCAGCGGCTCCATCCCGAATCCAGACACGACGAGCAGCAGGTCGTCAGGGCCGAGATGCTCGATCGCCCGGCCGACCTCTCCGTCGAGGTAGCGGTAAAACTGGTCCAGCACACGGCCGTACTGGCGTCGCTCTTCGTCGGACACGTCTCCGAACAGCCGCGGCATGGCCTGCCGCAGGTAGTAGTGTCCCGCCACATCGAGGCTCTGATAACGCAGCGCGAGGAGGCGCGCGTCGCTCTGCGCAGAGACGGCGTCGAACGCGTCGCTGTACAACCGATCCGCCGCGAGGCTGCCAATGGCGGTCGTCGCGGGACCGACCAGCGTGGCGGCGGCGGCCACAGGCGGGTCGGGCCGCAGCCGCAGCGTATTCGCAACATCCGAGGGGTAGGTCATCTGCGGATCGTCGATCGGCAGCGGGCTGTCTGGCGTCAAGTGAAGGTGGTCGGTCACGACGACGCCGCGGATCGGTTGAGCGGGATAGGTGAGGGGCCAGCGCACGATGATCGACCGGATGCCGGAGCCCCCCAGGATGTTCCAGACAGGACGGGCGGCGAGCGACGCCGACGTCAACGGACGCTCGGATACCAGTCCGAAGTACACCAGTGCGTGCGCGAAGCAGTAGTCGGGCAGGAGGTCGTAAAAGGCGCCGTTGCGGGCGAACTGATACCGTGCGGCCGATCGCACGCCATTCTTGAACGGCAGCTTGGCGGTGGCGACGGCCGTCCACACCGGAACGGGCTGCGTGGGACGCAGCGTCGCGAGGTGCATGACTGCACCGCCGTCGAGGAGCCGGCCGAAGTTCGGCAGGCGGCCATCCGCCGCGGCAGGTGAAATGTAGTCCAGCGTGGCTCCGTCGACCGCGAGCACGATTACGCGTCCGGCAGATGACACCGCCTCGAACGACGGGCCTGATTGACCGTGCGACACGCCATGCACGGCGGTGCCGTGTCCGCGCAGCCAGAGCGGCATGGCGAACGAGAGCGCAATCGTGCACGCGAAGATTGCCGCCGTGAACCATCCGGGCTTGCGCCCGACAGAGAACCGCACGACGGCCATCACGACGAACACGACCGATGCCACGGACACGGCCGCTGCGCCCTCGGCCATCCGTCGCGCAGCGGATGGATCGAGCGACGCGTGCAGTTCCCGCAGATTGAGCCACATCAGCGCGGCGGCGACGGCCGACGCCACACCTGCCAGCCACACGAGTACCCGCAGACTCACCCAGCCTGGCGAGAGCACGTCCGTGCCCAGAAGCTGCCAGATGACGATGACACCGTAGAAGACGACGGCCGCGTGAATGCCGTACGACAACATCATCGTCATGACGAGTGGAAGCGTCGCGGACGGATCCAGAGGCACCGCTGGATTGAGCTGCAGGAACAGCGTCGCGATGTATCCGGCCATCACGCCGCCTGCCACGACCGCGTTCAGAAGGATGCGAAGATATCGCACCGCTCGATCTTACTTCTGCCTCGCAGGCGAAAGGTCGAAGAGTCGAAGAGTCGAAAGGTCCGAAACGAATTGCGACCGCCTTGACCGTTCGACCCTTCACCTTTCGACCTTTTGACCTTTCGACCTTTTGACTCCCGTCTGGTTATACTCGGATCAATGCCCGTCGATATCGAGGCGCCGGTTCGCTACAATCGGCGGCTCTCGGCGCACTACAACGTCATCGCACTTGATGCGCCGGAAGTGGCGGCCGCTGCTCTTCCCGGGCAGTTCGTCATGGTCAAGCCGCAGCCTGGCTTCGAGCCGCTGCTGCGGCGGCCGTTCTCCATCTTCGAGATCCTCCGTGACACCAGCGGCGCGCCAACCGGTCTGACACTGCTCAGTAAGAAGATCGGTCCGACAACAACGCAGTTGTACGAAGCCGTGGATGGCCAGCGGGTGCCCTGCTTGGGTCCGCTTGGCCGTCCATTCACGCTGGTGGACTCGACGACCGAAGCGTGGATGGTTGCAGGCGGGGTCGGACTGGCGCCGTTCGCCACGCTCGCCGAGGCCCTGCGCCCGCGCGGCGTCCGGCTGACGCTCTTCTACGGCGGACGCTCGAGCACGGATCTCTTCTGCCTGGACGTGTTCGAAGCGCTCGGCGTCCGCATCGTGCTGGCGACGGAAGACGGCAGCCGCGGCGAGCTCGGACGAATCACGGTGCCGCTCGATCGCGAGCTGCAGGAGGCGGTCGGCTCGGTACAGCTCTACGCGTGCGGACCCGAGCCTATGCTGGCCGCGGTGGCGCGGCTCGCCGCGAAGGCGCGACGACGCTGCGAGGTCTCGGTCGAACGTACGATGGGATGCGGAATGGGCGGCTGCTACAGCTGCGTCGTCCAGGTCCATGGCAGCGACGGGAAGCCGCATTACGTCCGATCGTGCACGGGCGGACCTGTGTTCGACGCAGGCGCGCTCGTATGGGAATGAGCATGGATCTCGATCTGTCAGTCGCCATCAAGAGTCTGACGCTGAAGAATCCGCTGATCGCGGCCAGCGGATGCTTCGGCTACGGCGTCGAATATCGCGAGGCCGTGAACCTTGCCGACCTCGGCGCAGTCGCGGTCAAGGGCCTCTTCCTCAACGAGCGCGAAGGTCATCCCCCGCCCCGGATCATCGAGACGCCGGCGGGCATGCTGAACGCGATTGGCCTGCAGGGGATTGGAGTCCATCGGTTCGTGCAGGAGCGCCTGCCCGAGTTGCGCGAGGCGGGTGCCACCGTCATCGTCAACGTCTGCGGGTCCACGATTGACGAGTACGCGGAAGTCTCTCGCGTGCTGTCAGATGCGGAAGGCGTGAGGGCGCTCGAGCTGAACATCTCGTGCCCGAACATCAAGGAGGGGGGCATTCAGTTCGGATGCAGCCTTGGCGGGACGTTCGATGTCGTGAGCGCGATCCGCAAGGTCACGGAACTGCCGATCATTCCAAAGCTCACGCCGAACGTGACGAGCGTGGCGTCGTTTGCGCGCGCCGCAGAGGACGCCGGCGCCGACGCCGTGTCACTCGTGAACACGTTCCTGGCGATGGCGATCGACGTCGAGAGCAGGCGCCCCGAGCTCTCGAACGTCATGGGCGGACTGAGCGGCCCGGCTATCCGGCCGATTGCCGTCCGAATGGTCTACGAGTGCCGCCAGCAGGTGAAGATCCCGATCATCGGTATGGGCGGTATCGCCAGCGCGCGCGACGCGCTCGAATTCATCATCGCGGGCGCCAATGCGGTGCAGGTCGGCACCGCAAACTTCACGGATCCTTTCATCTGGTCGAAGCTGCTCGAGGGGATCCGCGACTACATGACGCGCCATCAAATCGCGCGCATCGCGGACCTCGTGGGCAGCCTGCAGCTCGCTGTCCCCGAACACGCATGAACCCTGTACTGGTGGCGCTCGACCTCGATACCGCGACGGACGCACAGGCGATGGCCGATCGACTGCGCGGCCACGTCGGGGGCTTCAAGATTGGCAGCCACCTGTTCACCGCTGAAGGGCCTTCGCTGGCCCGTTCCCTCGCGCTGCGCGGCGATCGCGTCTTTCTCGACCTGAAGTTCCACGACATTCCAAACACGGTGGCTGCTGCGGTGCGGTCCGCCGCGCGACTCGGCGTGTGGATGGTCAACGTGCACGCCTCTGGTGGGCGCGCCATGATGCGTGCCGCGTGCGCTGCGGCGGATCAGGCGGCCGCGGAGACCGGCTCGCGTTCGCTGGTCATCGCGGTGACCGTGCTCACCAGCTTCGACCAGGCGGCGCTCGAGGACATCAGCATCCGCCGTCCGCTGATCGAGCAGGTCGAGACGCTGGCGCTCCTCGCGCAAGACTGCGGACTCGACGGTGTCGTCGCGTCGCCGCTCGAAACACGGCACCTGCGCGAGCGCTGCGGACCAGAGTTCGTCATCGTAACGCCCGGGATCAGGAGCGGTACTCCTGGTGGTGGAGACGACCAGGTGCGTACGATGACCGCCGCCGATGCAATGGCCGCCGGGGCGAGTTACCTGGTGGTGGGACGTCCGATTCTGAAGGCGGTGGATCCGCAGGCGGCCGCGCGGGACCTGGCGGCCGGCCTGACGACCTGACGGCGACCGACGCCGTGCGCGGAAGCGACGGTCGCTCCCGCACACGCGTTGGTTTGAGGCTATTTCGCCGTGAAAACGAAGTGGCCGCGACGATTCTGCGACCAGCAGGCTTCGTTCTCTTCCGTGCAGAAGGGCGCTTCTTTACCCTTGCTGACGGCCAGGATGCGATCCCCCGTGACCCCGAGGCTCACGAGATAGTCACGCACGGTTGACGCACGGCGCTCGCCGAGTCCGAGGTTGTACTCGGGCGTGCCGCGGCTGTCGCAGTGCCCTTCGAGCGAGACCTTTGTCGTCGGCCAGCGCTTCAGCCACTCCGCGTCTTTCTGCAGTGCAGCCCGCGCCTGGTCCTTCAGCTCTGAGTTGTCCAGATCGAAGAACACGTCTGACAACGGCTTCTCCGCGTTGAGGTCGTCGACCGTCTTGCGCGCGAAGAGCTGGTCTTCCGTCAGCGGCGCCGGCGGCGCTGGAGCCGGAGGCGGCGGTGGCGTGGGCGGCGGTGGTGGCGTCACCGGTGCTGGAGCCGGAGGCGGCGCCGGGGGAGGCGGCGGCACTTTCTTGTGACACGCCGCAAGGCCGACGGCCAGAGACACCGTCAATGAAGCGGCGAGAATGTTTCGGGACAGAGCGTTCATCGAGTCACTCCTAAACGCCGGCAACCGTATCAACGCGCGTGTACGTTGTCAACGCGCGATCGTAGTATCTCTTGCAAGTATCGGCAGGTAACTGCGCAACATCAGGGGGTCGGACGACGACGCCGACGCGCGCGCGGCGAGGTGTTCAGGCGGGAATGAGGCGCAGGACCTCGTTCAGGCTGCCCAAGCGATAGCCCTGGAGGTCGAGACTCACATACTTGTAGCCGATCGCTTTGAGCTCGCGGACGAGCGTGGCGTTGACCTCCGGGTCGAGCGCCCGCCCCATCTCGCTCCGATCGATCTCGAGTCGGGCGAGCGTATCGTGGTGCCGCACGCGGCAGATCCGGAACCCCAGTCGCCGCAGCACGTCCTCGGCCTGCTCGATCATCCGGAGTTTTTCTTCCGTCACTTCGCTGGCGTACGGAATGCGCGAGGAGAGGCAGGCCGATGCCGGTTCGTCGGCGGTCGAGAGCCCTATCTCGCGCGAGAGCGCCCGGATCTCGTCCTTCGTCAGATCCGCCTCGTCGAGCGGGCTGCGGACGCCGAACTCGCGCGCGGCCTGGCGCCCCGGGCGGTAGTCGCCCCGGTCGTCGGCGTTGCTGCCATCGGCGACGACGGCAAAGCCCCGTTCCCGTGCGACGGCGGACAGGTGGGTGTAGAGTTCGTGCTTACAGTGGTAACACCGGTTTGCTTCGTTCGCCCGGTATGCCGGATTTTCCATTTCGGCGGTCTGGATGAACTCGTGCCGCAGATGGAACTCGGTGGCGACGCGGACAGCCAGATCGCGATGCCGGCGCGGATAGCTCGGACTGTCGGCTGTCACGCACAGGACGTGCTCAGGACGCGCTTCCGTCGCCGCGCAGGCGAGAAACGCGCTGTCCACCCCGCCGCTGTACGCGACCAGAATCGAATCCATCCCCGTGAGGATGTCGCGCAGCCGATCGCGCTTGGC
>JBKPMA010000056.1:0-8268 GCA_046731935.1 Acidobacteriota bacterium | reverse complement strand
ATCGCTCGCCGCACTTGGTGTGTCGGGAGGCTCCGGCGCGCGCACCCACGGGCACGCCCGTCTCGATCCGGTCCGGGCGTGCCACGGTCTGGCTCGTGCGGCGGCGGTCCGCGGCGCCGGCGTATTCGAGCGCACGCCGGTCACGCACGTGAAGACGACGCGCCGGGGGGTGGAGGTGGTTACGGCGAAGGCGGTCGTCACTGCCCAGGCCGTCATCCTCACGACCGGCGATCCGTCAGCCGGATTTCATGCGCTCGATCGCCACTTTGCCGCGCTCGAGACGTACGTCGTGCAGACCCCGCCACTGCCGGCGGCTGTTCGATCATCGCTGCGGACCGACAAACTGATCCTCCAGGATCTGCAGCAGCCATCCCATCGTCTGTTCTGGACCGACGATCACCGCATCACCTGGAGCGGCGGCGATCAGGAACGGAGTGCCGAGCGGGCGCGCGACAAGGTCCTCGTGCAGCGTACTGGGCAGCTTATGTACGAGTTGTCACTGGCCGTGAACGCGATCTCGGGAATCCAGCCGGCGTACGGCTGGCATGCGCCGTACTCGAGGGCTGCCGACGGTCTGCCATTCATCGGACCGCATCGCAACTATCCCGGCCACCTGTTCGCCCTCGGTCTCGGGACGAATCTCACGAACGCGTTTCTCGCCAGCCGCATCCTGCTCCGGCGCTACACCGACGCCACCGAAAAAGACGACGAAGCCTTCGGATTCACCCGATTGCCACGCTGACGGGCAGCCGCCCGGGTACGCCACAATACGGGAATGCGTCGTGTTCGCCTCCTGTTTGTCGTCGTGCTCGCCGCCCTCGTTCCCATTGCAGTGACAGCAGACGGTCCCTCTGACGCGACAGGTGCGCGCGGAGTCGCCCTATGGCTGCGCAAGCTGGCGACCGTGGGTACGGTGATGCATGCGACCGCACACCCGGACGATGAGAACAACGGTCTGCTTGCGATGGAGAGTCACGGGCAGGGACTCCGCGTGGTGCTCGCGACCGCGACACGCGGCAACGGCGGCCAGAACGAGATAGGCCCCGAGCTTTTCGAGTCTCTCGGCGTGCTGCGGACCGAAGAGCTGCTCGCCGCGCACCACTACGACGGCGCGGAGCAGTTCTTCGCACGCGCCGTTGACTTTGGTTATTCGTTCAGCGTCGATGAGACGTTCGAGAAGTGGGGTCGCAAAGAAATCGTCGGCGACTACGTGCGCCTCATCCGAATGACGCGGCCGGACGTAATGCTCACCATGCGGCCTGACGGTCCCGGCGGCGGTCAACACCATCAGGCGTCCGCCCGGCTCGCAGCGGAAGCAGCCACGCTGTCGGGCGATCCGGCGCAGTACCCGGAACAACTCGCGCAGGGGCTTCACGCCTGGCAGCCCCGCAAGGTCTACAAAGTCGGCTTCTACGGATTCGGGGATCCGGAACCGCCCCCCGGCACGAAGCTGCTGTCGGTCGACGTGAGCGCGTACGATCCGCTGCTCGGCAAGACCTACATGGAGATTGGCGCGGAAGGTCGGGCGATGCACAAGTGCCAGGGCATGGGCCAGCTGCTGCCGCTCCCCGGAACCTTCGCGATCCGCTATCAGCTGATTGCGACGACGCTCAGCGGTGCCGTCGATCGGAGCGAGGCGGCGCTGACGGATGGTCTCGATTTGACGGTGCCGGGCGTTGCGGCGTTCGCCGGCGCGACGCCGCCGTCACAGCTGACGGACGGCCTCACCGGCATCGATGGTGCCGTCAAAGCAGCCACGAGCGCACTAGGTACGAATGGGCCTGATGCCAGCATTCCCGAGCTCGCCCACGGTCTCGCCGCTGTGCGCCAGCTGGAGTCGTGGCTCAACGGAACAGCTGACGTCGACAAGAAGGCAGGGTTCGAAATCGGCACGCGTCTGGCACAGACCGAGCGCAAGTTCGACCAGGCGCTCGTGCTTGCGCAGGGGCTGCGGATCGAAACGTTGTCGGATGACGGTGTCGTGATCCCAGGTCAGCCCGTCGCACTCACGGTCATTCTCGCGAACCGCGGTGCTCGTGCCATGACCCTGCGTACGGCGTCCATCGCCGGATTCGCCGACTCGCGTTTGGACTGTGCGGTCGGGACGGTGGCGCCGGGTGCCATCGTGAAGTGTCAGGCCAAAACGACTGTCCCTGCCGATGCGCGGACGACCGAGCCCTACTGGCATCGCGAGGGGGAAGCGGGCCGTTACACGTTCGACGCGGACGCACCGTTCGGTCTGCCATTTCGGCCCACACCCTTCGAGGCCGTGCTGGATCTCGAGATTGGCGGCGTACCGGTCGGCGTGCGAAGGCCGTTCGAGTATCGATACGAAGGCAATCTGTTCAGCGGCGAGAAGCGCATGGAGATCAAGGTCGTTCCCGCGATCACGCTGCGTGTGACGCCAGAGACGACGATCGTTCCTGCGCCGGTCGGCCCTGGACCGCAGCGGACGGCAGCGACCAATCACCACACGCCCGAGCCGTCGTCGCGGATCGTGCAGGTGTCGGTGACGAACAACGCAGCGGGCGCGGCGGAAACCGACGTGCACCTCGAAGGGCCCGATGGCTGGGTCGTGACGCCCGCTTCTACGCACATTCGTTTCGAGCGCGGGGATGAGGGCACGGTACTCACGTTCTCCGTCACGCCTCCGCCGCGCGTCGCACTCGGCTCCTATCCCCTGCGCGCCGTCGCCGGTACTGACGCGAGGTTCACGCGTGGCTATACGGTCGTCGAGTATCCCCACACGCGACGCCGACACGTGTTCGAGGATGCCGAGACGCTGCTGAAGGTCGTGGACGTGCGGCTGCCCGAGAACCTAAAGGTCGGCTACGTGATGGGAGTCGGCGACCAGGTGCCGATCGCCCTCGAACAAATTGGCGCCCACGTCACGCTGCTCGACGAGAACGCATTGGCATCGCAGGATCTCTCCGGCTTCGATGCCATCGTCACCGGGGTCCGCGCGTACGAGCGGCGGAAGGATCTGCGGATGTACAACCGGCGGCTGCTCGAGTACGCGGCCGGCGGCGGCACCGTGATCGTTCAATACAACAAGTTTGAGTTCAACCAGGCACAGTACGCCCCGTACCCCGCGAAGGTCAGCACGTCCCGCGTGACGGACGAGCACTCGCCCGTGACCATTCTCGACAGCGCCAACCCGGTCTTCATCGCGCCTAATCGGATCGGCGACTCGGCCTGGCAGAACTGGGTGCAGGAGCGCGGCCTGTATTTTCTGGGCGAACGCGATCCGAGGTTCGTGGATCTGGTGCAACTGGAAGATCCTTTCGAGCTGAACAAAGGCCCAAAACGCGGCGCGCTGGTCGAAGCGCCGGTGGGGAAGGGTCGCTGGCTGTACGTCGGCCTCGGGCTGTGGCGTCAATTGCCGGCGGGCACGGACGGCGCCTATCAGCTCCTCGCCAATCTCGTCTCCCTGAGCCGCACGGTGCACTAGTGACAGGTTCGTCTGCGGCGCATCCCGACGTCATCGTCGTCGGCGGTGGCCCCGCCGGAGCGACGGCGGCTCGCGAGCTGGCCGCAGCAGGTGCCCGCGTGCAGGTGCTCGATCGCGCGAGGTTTCCGCGGAACAAACCGTGCGGCGGCGCGATCAGCATACGGGCGCTCAAGCGGTTCCCGTGGCTCGAGCCCGCCCTCTCGCGAATCACGACGACGCGTCTGTCGCGGCTGTATCTCGAGGCACCGGCCGGCAGCGGCATCACGCTGGCCTCGCGCACGCCGGCTGCGCTGTTGGTCCGGCGCATCGAATTCGACGCGCTGCTGCTGACGCTCGCCCAGGAAGCCGGCGCTGAGATTCTGCAGGGTGTGGAGATCACGCGCGCCCACGAAACGGATCGGTCCGTCGTGGTGCGCAGCCGCGACGGCCGCACGTTCGAGGCGCCGATCGTCATCGCGGCCGACGGCGTCAACGGTGCCGTGGGCCGCAGGCTGCGGCTCAACACGGGATGGCCGCCGAAAGCGGTCGCGATCGACATGATGGAAGAGACGCCGCAGGAGCAGCTGCGAAGCGTCGATCCCGGCACGCTGTGGGTCGCCTATGGCTACGGCGGCGCCGAAGGCTACGCGTACGTATTCCCCAAGAAGACGCACGTCAACGTCGGCCTCGGATACGTGCTCGATTACTACAGGACGCGCATCTCGTCGCATCCGTGGGACCTGCAGCGCTCGTTCACGTCCGAGCTCGTGAAGCGCCACGTGTTGGACGGGACGTCGAGCCGCACCCATTTCACCCCGTACATGATTCCGGTCGGCGGCCCCTTGCGCGTGACCGCGACTCGACGCGTCATGCTCGCCGGTGACGCCGGCGGGTTCGTCAATGGCATCACCGCCGAGGGCATCTACTACGCAATGGTGTCTGGGATGCTGGCCGCACGTGCGGCCCTTGCAGGCACTACCGCGGGCTACGAGCGTCACTGGCGGCGCGAGATCGGCGCCGAGCTGCGGGATGCGGTGCTCGTGCAGCGCTATCTGCTGACCACACCTGCCCGCGTCGATGGCTTGATCGCGGCGGCGCGCCGCGCACCCGATCTGGCCGACATGGTCGTGCGATATGCGATGGGAGAGATCGGCTATCTCAGCGTACGGCGGCATCTGCTGATGCGTTCACCGCTTCTCGGCATCCGGCTCTTCATCACGGCACTGTTGCAGCGCCATTTCACGAGCGACGGGTCCTCGTCGATTGGCGATGCGAATCCACCGTCACCGGTGGGCGCCCGGTAGCTGCAGCAGGTCGCGTAGCGCCGGTTCCAGCGAGGGCCACTGAAAACGAAAGCCTTCGACCAGCGCGCGTGCGGGCCGCGCCCGCTGTCCCGTCAGCAGGGCCTCCGCCAATTCTCCGAGTGCGAGCCGGAGCGCGAACGCCGGCACGTGCGCCACGAACGGCCGATGCAGCAGCCGCGCGAGCGTTGAGCCGAACGTGGCGTTGGTGGCGGGTTCAGGCGCGCAGAGATTGATGGCGCCTGCCACGGATGGTGTCGCGATCGCCCATCGGACGAGATCGATCCAGTCACGCCGGTGAATCCACGGCACGAATTGGCGGCCGGATCCGAGGCGTCCTCCCGCACCAAGGCGGAAGGGCAGCAGCATGCGGCCGAGGATACCGCCATCCGGAGCCAGGGCAAGGCCCGTCCGCAGCACGACGAGGCGCACGCCGAGCCGAGCGGCCGGTTGCGCGGCGTCCTCCCACTCGGCGGCGAGTCCGGCCAGGAAGTCGGTGCCCTTCGGCGTGTCTTCCGTGACGGGATCGTCGCCGCGCGGACCGTAGTAGCCGACCGCCGATCCCGAGATGAAGACGGCTGGTGGGTGCGGCTGCTGCGCGATCGCATCGATGAGGCTGCGGGTGGCGAGCAGCCGGCTCTCTCGGAGCAGCGCTTTGCGTCTGGTCGTCCATCGGGCGCCGGCGATCGAGGCGCCGGCCAGGTTGATCACCGCGTCGGTCTGGTGCAGCGCGGCGGCCCATGGTCCGGTGTGGCCGTTCGGGATCCAGTGCACCGTGTCCGGGCTCGACGTGGTGGCGCGGGTCAGCACCGTGACGGTGTGGCCGTCGGCGCGGCAGGCCTGGGCGAGCGGCTCGCCGAGAAAGCCGGATCCGCCGGCAATCACGATGCGCATGGCCCCACTATAGCGGCAGGGGTCGGGGGAATCTCGCGAGCTTGACAGTCTTCGCTGCCGGTGCGATAACTAACTGGTTAGTTAATTAGATGCGTGAGTGGTGACTCCGGATGCGGCTGTCGGAACTCCGCATGTCGCATTGCGAATTCCGAATTCCGCATTCCGCATTCCGAATTTCCCTTCTATGTCCCGCCCCGCCCGCGCGCGCGAGTCGAAAGCCATGATCCTGCACGCCGCGCGTGTCGAATTCGCCGCCTTCGGCTTCCGCGGCGCCGGCGTTGACCGCATCGCCGCCCGCGCCGGGCTCAACAAGGCGATGATTTACTACCACTTCGGCAGCAAGATCGCGCTCTATCGCGCAGTGATCGGCGAGGGCATCACCGCACTCACCGTCGCGGCGCGCGCCGCCGTGACGATCGACGCGCCGGCGGCCGAACGGCTCGATCGCTATTTGCAAACCTTGATGGCGGGCGCGCAGACGCATTCGTACGTCGTGCCGCTCATGCTCCGCGAGCTGGCCGAGGGTGGCCGCAACCTCGATCGCGACGGCATGCAGCGCGCCTTCGGCCTCTTCGGCGTCGTCCGCGATGTGCTCGAGTCGGGGCGGGCGAGCGGCGAGTTCGAGGCAGTCGATCCGTTGCTCACGCATTTCGTGATCCTCGGCGCGGCCATGGTCTATATCGCGAACGAACCGCTTCGGAAACGCATCCGCCGCATGCGTTTGACTGAGAGTGCCCGCGCCGTTCCCGTGGGGACCGAACCGTTCCTGCGTCACATGAGTCTGATGCTTCGCCGCACGCTGCGCGCCACCTCCGGTGAGGAGTTCGATGCGTAACACGACACTGATGCCCATCCTCATCTCGACACGCGCTGCCGTCGGTCAGAGACGTTCACATCCGCGTGACCGCCGCACTGGCGCGGTTCGCCTGGCGGCCCTCTTGATGCCGCTCGCGCTCGCGGGCTGCCACGCCGACGCGCCGACCGATCGCGTGAGAGTGTCGGGACACGTCGAAGCCACCGAAGTGCAGGTGGCCCCCGAGGTTGGCGGACGGATTCTCGAGCTTGCGGTGGACGAGGGTGCGCGGGTGAAGGCCGGCGACCTGATCGCTCGCCTCGACACGCGAGACACCGAGCTGGCGGTGCAGCGGCTGCGCGCCGAGCGTGCGCAAGCCGACGCGCAGGCCCGGCTGCTCCGCGCCGGCTCGCGCAAGGAAGACGTGCAGCTCGCCGCGGCGCAGTCGCAGGCCGCCGATGCGGAGATTGCCGCGGCGGAGGCCGATCTCGCCTCGGCCGAATCCGACCTGGAGCGCTATGAGGCGCTGCTCAAGGCGAACGCCGGCTCGCGCAAACAACGCGATGATGCGCGCGCGCGACGGGACATGGCGCGGAGCCGCCTGAATGCGACCCGGGAGCGCGCACGCGCGGGCCAGGAAACGCTGGCGCGCGTGAAGGCAGGGTCGCGCCCGCAGGAGATCGAAGCGGGCGACGCACGGCTCGCCGCCGTTGACGCGCAGATCGCGCAGCTCGAGAAGCAGATTGCGGACGCGCGCGTCACCGCACCGGTCGCAGGGACCGTCACGTCCAAGCTGGTGGACATGGGGGAGTTGACCAGTGCGCATGCTCCGCTGGTCGTCGTGACGGATCTGGATCACGCGTGGGCCGAGCTGTTCGTTGACGAGCCCGTCGTGCCGCGGCTCCGCCTCGGTCAGCCCGCGACGGTCTTCACGGACGCGGGAGGGGAGGGCATCCAGGGGACGGTGACGTTCATTTCGCCGAAGGCGGAGTTCACGCCGCGCAATGTGCAGACCGCGGAGGAGCGCTCGCGGCTCGTGTACCGCATCAAGGTGTCGGTCGACAACGCGAAGGGCGTGCTGAAGCAGGGCATGCCGGTCGAATCGGAACTCAAGCTTCAGTAGGCACGCATGCCGCCCGCCATCGTCCTGGATCGTCTCGTGAAGCGCTATGGCTCGCTCGTCGCGCTGAACGACGTGTCTCTCGAGGTGTCCGAGGGGCAGATGTTCGGTCTGATCGGACCGGACGGCGCCGGCAAGACCACGATGATCCGCACCATCTGCGGCCTGCTGCACGCCGAGGGCGGGAGCGTTCGCGTATTCGGGAACGACCCGGTGCGCGATCACGGCAAGATCACCGCCGCCGTCGGGTACCTGTCGCAGCGCTTCAGTCTCTATGGCGATCTCAGCATCGACGAGAACATCGCCTTCTTCGCCGAGATCCATGGATTGCGCGGCTACCAGGCCCGCCGCGAACGGCTGCTCGAGCTCACGCAGCTCACGCGCTTCCGCGATCGCCTGGCCGACCGCCTCTCGGGAGGTATGAAGCAGAAGCTCGCGCTCGCCTGCACCCTCGTGCACGAGCCGCGGCTCATCGTGCTCGACGAGCCCACGACAGGTGTCGATCCCGTCTCCCGCCGCGAATTCTGGAAGCTGCTGTCGGAGTTCCTGGACCAGGGGATCACCATTCTGGTCAGCACGCCGTATCTGGACGAGGCGGAGCGCTGCGCGCGTGTCGCGCTCCTGCACGAAGGACGGCTGCTGGCGCTCGATACGCCGGAGCATCTCCGCGCGAGCCTTCGCGGCACCATCGTCGAACTGATCGCGAGCGACCAGCCGCGCGCCGTGGCTG
>JBKPMA010000055.1:0-4977 GCA_046731935.1 Acidobacteriota bacterium | reverse complement strand
GTCGTGTACGATGCAATAGCACATCGTACGAGAGCCGCCTGTTCACTACGGAGGGTCGAATCGATCATGCGCATTCACGTCGTCGTCCGTTCATTCATTGCCGTTCTCGTGTTACTCACCGCCGGAGCGGCCGCCGCAGCGCCCGCAGCGGGGCGGCTGATCGAGCTCACCGGGAATGATCAGATGAAGTACAACCTGGCCACGATCGCGGCAAAACCCGGCGAGACGCTCCACGTCCGTATCAAGTCGATTGGAACGATCCCGAAGGCCGCCATGGGTCACAACTTCGTCCTCCTGGCGAAAGGCACAGATCCGAAGGCGTTCACCACCGCTGCGGCGAACGCCTACGCAACGGGCTACATCCCGCCCGAGTTCAAGGCGAAGGTGCTCGCGTCCACCACGCTCGTCGGACCTGGCGAGTCGGCGGACGTCACCTTCAAGGCGCCGACGGCGCCCGGCACGTACACGTTTCTCTGCAGCTTCCCTGGCCACTTCCTCGCCGGGATGAAGGGCACGCTGGTTGTGAAGTAGTTGTAAAGTACCGCAAACGCCTTGCGCAACTCGGCAGTGACGATTGACGAATGACGGTTGACGAATGATCCAGAGAGGCTGTGGCTAGACTGCAATGCACGCGGCCCGCTGGACTGCTATTCGTCAACCTGCATTCGTCAATCTGCATTGTCTGTCTGTCTATTTCAGCACGGTCGCCTTCACCTCCAACGACACGCGCCGGTCGCCGACGGCATCGGCAGACTGAGCGACCATCAGCGGCTCGCCCGGTTTCAGGATGACCGAGACGCTTTGACGGATACCCCGGTCGATCGAATCAGGTGAATCCTGTGAGGCCGGCATTCCCCGGTAATCCACGGTGATCCGCGCGAGCACCCGTCCGTCGTCGCGCAGATTCACGTCTGCATCCATGTTGAGCGGCGCGTCCTGATAGTTGAAGCCTTCGCTGCCTTTTGCTTTGAAGGCGACGCTCTGGGTCGAACGAACGAACGCGCCTTTGCCATCCACGCACGTCACGCTGATCACTTTCTTGTCCACGACATGATCGCCGCGAGATTCGATGACGGTGGCGTCGATGCGGATGTTGATGTCTTTGCCCTGGCGGGGCGCCGGCGGCGGGATCCCGGGCGCCGGCTTGTCGGGCCGCAGCTTCGCTGGGCCCGGCGGCGCGGCGGGAGGAGTGGGTGGCGCTTGTGCGGCGGCGGACAACGACAATCCGCAGACGACGGCCGTGACAGTGGCGAACATGCGGAGAGACATGAAGGCTCCTTCTCAATCAGCGCTCGAGCGTTTCGATCTCGAGCGCGGGAACATCGAGCGCCGTCAGCTGTAGCTGGCGTTCTGAAAGTTCGGGCGTCTGAAGCTGCGCGATCGTCAACGGCGCAGGTGGTTCGAGTGGTGGAACTCCGTCTCCGTCGCCTTGGGCCATGGGCACTGAGCCCTGCGTCAGGGGAGGTCCGCCCTGCGCCATGAGCCGTGAGCCGTGTGCCCGCCGAGGTGCGACGGTGCGGAGGTCCGCTGCTTCCGTGCCCGGCGCCGTGAGCCCTGAGCCCAGTGCCTCTCCCGTCGCGGAACTGCGAGGTTGCGCGGGGCCATCGGGTACGCTTGTCGGACGTGGGGCCGGCGCCATTCGCGAGACGACAATGTGGCCCGGCCGCGAGGGCGCCAGCCTCCACACCGCAATCGCTGTAAGTGCCATGAGGCCAACAACCGCGGCCACCAATGCGGGACGCCAGTTCACCCACCAGCCATGCGCCTCGGCTGCGATCGCGCTGAGCACTTGCGCCGGGAGATCGTCCGGCGCCGGGGTCGTCGCGAGGGTCCGCAGTGCATCGTCCAGCTGTCGATCGTCGATGCGCATGTGTTCAGGAGTCATTCCCATTCGTATCCCCGCGCCGCCAGCCTTGCTTTGATTCGCTGGCGCGCGTCCATGACCCGCCACTTCAACGTGCCGGTCTTCGCGCCGAGGATCGCCGCCATCTCCTCGAACGTGCAGTCGCCGCTCATGGCTAACAACAACGGCGCCCGCAGCCTGGCCGGAAGGCGATCGACCTCCCGCTGAACCGCTTCGAGCAGCTGCGCGCCAGCCACCCGATCCTCCGGGCTCGCCCCCGTATCGAGGGGCTCACGCGGCGGATCCGCGCCGGGCTCCACGAATCGCCGCAGCCGTGACCAGACCGAACGCCGTCGCGCGACCGCCAGCCGCCAGGCGATGCGTAACAACCAGGTCTTGAACTGCGCCTGCGCCCGGAACGTCGCCAGCTTGCGCCACGCCTGGATCAACGCCTCCTGCGCCACGTCGTCGGCCTCGTCGCGGGACCGGCAGACCGTCAAGGCAGTGCGGAATACGGCCGCGTGATGGCGCGTCACCAGCTCGCCGAAGGCGCTCGTGTCGCCCTGGCGGGCCAGGACGACCAGCTGCTCGTCGGTCACGCACCTATTAGAGGATCAAACCGCCCTGACGGTTGGGGGGCAGAGTTGGGAGTTGCCGTCAGGCCACGTCTCGTGCCGTTGACAGCGTGGCTCCAGCCTTTGCCATCTCGTCGAGCGCCCGTTGCCCGTCTCCGGGCTTCACGTCCACGGCGCGGATGGCGTCTGTCAACAGCGTGACCGCATAGCCCTGGCTGAGCAGGTCGAGCACGCTGTGCTTCACGCAATAGTCTGTGGCGAGGCCGCCGACGATCACCTTGTCCACGCCGCGAGTCTTGAGATCCTCGAGCAGCGTGCCTCGTCCCGCGACTTCGCCCACGACGGCGGAATATCCATCGTCGGTTCTGGACTGTCCCTTGGAGACGATTTGCACGCTGGACGGCAGCTTGAGATCCTCGCGGAGCCGCGCGCCGGGCGTGCCCTGTACGCAGTGCACTGGCCACGTACCGCCATTGGCGGCGAAATGACGGCTGTCGGCTGGATGCCAGTCTCGCGTCGCGTAGACCGGTAGACCAAGCGCGGTGAACTGCTGTGCCAGACGCCGCAGCGGCGGAACGACGCTCTCGCCCTCCGGCACCGCCAGCGCGCCACCCGTGCAGAAGTCGTTCTGGACGTCCACGATCAGCAGGGCCTGCGTCGAGTCGGTGTCCATGCTGCTATCGTGTCAAATCCCGCCAGCGCGATCCAGCTGGCCAGGGATGGGCGATCCTGCCGGCGGAGTGTCCTTGTGAAAAGCGCGCTCGCTACCGACCTGTATCAGCTCACGATGATGGCCGGCTACGAGCGAGCCGGCCTCTCCGGTTGGAGCACGTTCGAACTGTTCGTGCGCGACATGCCTCCGCACCGGGGATACCTCCTGGCGGCCGGGCTCGCGCAGGCGGTCGAATATCTCTGCGCGCTTCGCTTCACGCCCGAGGAGATTGCGTACCTTCGCAGCGTGCCTGGTCTTGCTGCCGCAGGCGACCGGTTCTTCGCCGAAGTACTCCCTTCATTCCGTTTCGAAGGCGACGTATGGGCGGTGCGCGAAGGGGAACCGGTATTCGCCGGCGAACCGATCGTGCGCGTCAAAGCGACTCCACCGCAGGCGCAGCTGGTTGAAACCGCGCTGCTTGCCATCGTCAACTTTCAGACGCTGATTGCCAGCAAGGCGGCCCGCATCGTGTCGGCAGCCGCAGGACGGCCGATCCTCGAGTTCGGCACGCGAAGGGCGCACGGCCTTGACGCCGCTCTGTACGCGGCACGCGCCGCGTACATTGCCGGCTGTGCCGGGACATCGAATGTCGAAGCAGGATTCCGCTTCGGCATCCCGATCTCCGGGACGATGGCTCACTCGTGGGTGCAGTCGTTCCCGAGCGAGATCGACGCGTTCCGCGCGTACCTCGACACGTATGGCGACGACACGACACTGCTCGTTGACACCTACGACACGCTCCACGCCGTTCGTGGGATTGCCGCGGCCGGTCTGAGACCTGGAGCCGTGCGGCTCGATAGCGGTGATTTCGAGTCTCTGAGCCGCGACGTTCGCGGAATTCTCGACGCGGGTGGGCTCCGTGGGACGAAGATCCTGGCGTCTGGCGATCTCGACGAGGACCGCATCGCCGCGCTCGTGGCGTCTGGCGCGCCCATTGACGCGTACGGTGTGGGAACGACGCTGAGTACGTCGCGGGATTCACCGGCGCTCGGAGGCGTCTACAAGCTCGTGGAGAGGGAACACGACGGCGTGCGACGTCCGGTGTTGAAGCTGAGTCCCGGCAAGCAGACGCTCGCGGGCGTGAAGCAGATCTGGCGGACGCCGGCAACTGGAGCCGCCGGAGGCGATGTCATCGGGCTCGCGGATGAAACGCGTCGCGACGGGCGGCCCCTCTTGCAGCAGGTCGTGAAGGGAGGACAACCGATCGCCGATCCGCCCTCAATCCACGAGACGCGCGACTACTGCCTCCAGCGCGCTGCTGAACTGCCAGACGGCGTCAGGCGACTGCGCGACTGGGAGCACTATCCGGTGACCGTGAGTGCCGCCCTGGAAGCGCTCACTCAGGGGATTGGGCACAGTCGGGGAGAGGGGTAAGGGTAAGGGGTAAGCGATAGATAGGGGCGAAGGGCGGGGTGATGCTCGAGCCCGTCTACCGACTGACCCTGGCCGTTCCGCCCTTCATGACGCGCTCGATTTCGCTGAACGTCACCATGCTCGTGTCGCCGGGTGTCGTCATGGCCAGCGCGCCGTGCGCGGCGCCGCATTCCACCGCCCACTGAGGGCCGCGTCCCAACATCAGGCCGTAGATCAATCCGGACGCGAACGAGTCGCCGCCGCCGACGCGATCGTAGATTTCGAGGTGCTTCCGCTGCGGCGCTTCGAAGAACATGCCGTCCGCCCAGCAGATGGCGCCCCAGTCATTGATCGTCGCGGTCGTCGCGCCGCGCAGCGTGGTGCCGACGACGCGAATGGTCGGATACGCGTCGACGACGCGGCCGATCATCGCTTTGAAAGCGGTCGGATCGAGTGAAGAGAGATGCTCGTCCACACCCTCGACGCTGAAGCCG
>JBKPMA010000054.1:0-3405 GCA_046731935.1 Acidobacteriota bacterium | reverse complement strand
GCGGTTCGGCGCCGACACTCATCGTGCGGGATGCGCAACACGAGTACGTGTTTGCCGCGGATGGCGCCCCAGCGGGAAAAACGAAACCGTAACAGGCAGGCGACTAAGGTATCCGGGTCGCCGTACCGTTCTGCTAGGGGCTGATCACGCTGACGTTCGTGAAGACCGCCTGCGCCGCGCCCGTTCCAGCATGCCGAAGCGTCATGACGCCGACTTGCAGCGTCGCCGGCAGGGCAACGGTTTGTGGCTGTCCCAGCATCGTCCACGTCACGCCGTCGTCCGAGACGGAGGCTGTGAACGTGTCGTCCGCGCGCGTGAGCTTGAGCCAGCGTGGTGGCGGCATTGTGCCGCCGGATGGTCCGTCGCTCAGCGTCGTACCTCCTGCAGTCATGCGCCGGCGGAATTTTGCTTTCCCCTGCGTGGTTACGATCGTCGCCACATGACGGGCCGTCGCGCCGGTGCCGTCGCGCATCATGACGGCGCCCATGCCCCATTCCGCGTCCGCCGGCGTTGCGATGCTGACGAGTCGCCCAACCACCGTGCCGTTCCCCGTGAGACTGCGATACGCGTAGTGGAACGCGTCTGCGGTACCCCAGAGGTCCGTACCCGCGCCCGTGACCGTATAGGTGCCATTGGCAAACGAGACGTCGCCAGGCGTACCGACCGCACCAACATCGGCGTGTGCCCAGCCCGTGGGGAGAACGGCCGTGGCGGTGACGTTCGTAAACGTCGCCGCTGCGAGACCGCTCACGGCCCCGGCGCGGAGCGTCCAGATGCCGACTTCGGCCGCAGCTGGCAACGTGATGGTCTGCGGTGTGTAGACCTGAGTCCACTGCGAACCATCGGCCGAGATCGACGCGGTAAAGACGTTACCGCGGCGTGAGAGCTTGAGGTAGCGCGCGGAAAAGGCGGTCCCACTCGCGGTGCCGTCACTTGCCGTCGTTCCTCCCACCATCGTCCGGCGTCGGAATTTCACCTTGCCGTCCGCGCCCATCAGGAGCGTCGCATGACGCACATTCGCGCCGAGCGATTCACGGAACATGATGCCGGCGTAGGCCGCCACCGCGCCCGTCGGCTTCACCAGGGAGCTGACACGCGCGATCAGATCGCCGTCTCCGCTGAACTGCCGATGGACGAACTGAAACGCATCAGCCGTGTTGAAGATGTCAGTACCGGCGCCGATCAGCGCCCACGTGCCGTTGTTGAAAGTGGCACTACCTGGCATGCCGACGGCACCGACGTCGACGCCGGTCCAGCCGGAAGGAAGCGTGCTGGCTGGGACATTGTCGACCGTGACGCTCACCGCTGTGGACGTCTTCGCGTTGTTCGCGGTGTCGATGGCACGTGCCATGAGGGTATGAGCGCCCTGAGAGACTGTCGTCGTGTTCCAGGTGACTGAGTACGGCGAGGACGTATCTGCTGCGAGCAACGCCCCGTCCACGAGGAACTCGACGCGCGCCACTGCGACATTGTCCGACGCGTTCGCGGAAAAGGTGACGCTGCCTCTCACCGTCGCGGCGGCGACTGGCGCGGTCACCGACACGGTAGGCAGCGTCGTGTCCACACCGTTCGCAACCGTGAGGGTGACCGCGCTGTCCGTTACGTTGCCGGCGAGGTCGATGGCCCTGGCCGTCACGACGTAGGTGCCGTTGGCGACCGACGCGGTGTTCACGTTCACACTGTATGGGACGGTGGTATCGAACTTCAGCTCTGCGCTGCCGAAGTAGAACCGTACGCCCTGCATCTCGACGTTGTCGTTGGCAGTGGCCGACAACGTAAACGTGCCACTCAGGGTGGTGCCATCGGCGGGGGCGGTCAGCTTCGCCGTCGGACGTACGTTGTCTCCGAGGTAGGAGGCAAACAGCAGCTTGTTCGGACTGCCAGGTTCCAGTGTCGCTGCGTCCAGGACTCCGTTCGTCGCGCCCCGCAGAATCTCCGCACGCACCTGAGCGGGCGTGGCGGTCGGATGCCGTTGTAAGTAGAGCGCTGCAGCGCCCGCCACCATCGGAGAGGCCATTGAAGTGCCCCAGTACATCACATAGGACGTGTCATCACCGTTGTAAGCGCCGCTTATCGCGGAGCCAGGCGCCCAGATATCGACGCAAGAGCCAAAGTTCGAGTAGCTCGCGCGCACGTCGCCCGAATCGATGCTGCCGACAGTTATGGCTTCCGGCGCCACGCCCGGCACATAGTTACAGGCATCGTCGTTATAGTTCGCTGCCGCGCCCACGAACGTGATGCCGCTGTTGACCAGCGACGCGATGGCTTCGCTCGCACTGAAGTCGATGCCGCCGACGACGCTGGCGTTCACGACCGCTGGCTTCACGGCGTTGGCCTTGATCCAGTCGAGGCCTGCGACGTAGTCGGACCACCAGCCGGTGCCATCGCAGCCGAGGATCTTCACGGAATAGATGTTGGGCCGCTTGGCCACGCCCGAGACCTTGCCCCCGGCGATGCTGGCCACATGTGAGCCGTGGCCGTTACAGTCCGTGGCCTCGTCGATCCCGTCAGCGGTGGCATTGAAGGCGCCGCGGGCGCGGCCTTCGAACTCGCTGTGCGTCACGCGAACGCCTGTGTCCACGATGTAGACGTTCACGCCGGTGCCGTCTCCGTAGTAGTTGTAGACGTTGTCGAGCGTAGGGCCGCGCTGGTCGATGCGGTCGAGTCCCCACCAATCAAAGGTCAGCGGCTCGGAGGCGGACGCACGCGTGACGCCATCCTCTTCGACGAACTTCACCCGCGCGTCTTCGGCCAATAGTTGTGCGGCTGCCTCGGTCATGCGAGCCGAGAAGCCTTTCACGACATTGTTATAGCGGTGCAGGCGGGTGCCCCCATGGAACTGCAGGAGCTCGCTCGTCAGCGCGCTCACGGCTGGGACGGAGCGGTCCGCAAGTTCGTTCTCTTCGAAGACAACGATGTACTGACCAGCGACCTTCTCGCCTTTGTGCCGGTGGAACTTCGCTCGCCCCTGAGCGTGCACGACTGAGCTGCGGTTTGCGCCGCTGCCCAGGGCCAGGAATGCTCCGATAAGGATCGCGATCGCTATGACGTGCTTCTTCACGGTCGTTGCTCCTCAATCAGAGTGCGACGCCCATGCGTCACAGAGCATCGAAGCAGCGGCCGGTCGCTTCCGGCCGCTGCCACTCAGATCCTACGCCGGTACCTGCGTGTTAGAACGGACTCTTGGCGTCGTACACGTGCGAGAGATCGGCCACGGCCGCGTCGCGCGAGGTCAGCGCGGCCAGGCCGAAGCGACGCTCGATGGTGGCCACGATGGACGTCGAGTCATACGCCGTGTGATCGACGACGAAGTCGCCGCGCAGATAGGGCGAGACGACCAACGTTGGCAGCCGCGTTCCCGGACCCCACTGATCGTGTACGCCCGGTCGGCCGCCTTGTCCAGGC
>JBKPMA010000053.1:0-10444 GCA_046731935.1 Acidobacteriota bacterium | reverse complement strand
TGCGAACTGCCTGCTGCAATCGCGGACACTCGGGATCGATGCCGCGCTTGCGACTGGGATTGACGCGATCGTCGCGCCCAGCTACACGCTCGCGAGCCAGCCGGCGGCCGTGGCAGGTTATCCGAACATGGCGATCCCTTGCGGCTTCGCCGCCGACGGTCGCCCGGCCGGGATGTGGATGTATGCGGGCTTCCTGCAGGAACCGAAGCTCCTGGCCTTCGCCTATGCGTTGGAGCAGGCCATCACGCCGCGGACGGCGCCCCGGTATCTCGGAACGCTGCAGCCGTTCCCGCCAAATCCCGGGATCTGCGCGGCGCTATCGCTGACTAGTGCGATGGCGGACCGTGCCACGCACTTCCGAGCAGGACGGCCGACCGCTCATCGATAAGTGAAGAGGGACGCCAGCCGTTCGTGCCTGGCGTCCACCTCGGCGTCAGTTCCAGATCGTCGCCGCGGTCAGCCGACGACGTGGTCGTCTCGTCATTCGTCCCGCAATGCCACCATCGGCTCGACACGAGCGGCGCGACTCGCAGGCACGAATGCCGCCGCGAGGGAGAAGATGGCCAGGAACACGGCGACGCTGGCGAGGGCGATCGGATCCACTGAGCGGTCGTCCGACAGGTAGCGTGCTGCGATGGGCCACGTGATGAACGTGCCCGCGAGGCCGAGCGGGATCCCGACGGCCACGAGACCCGCGGCCTGCCGCACCACGAGACGCGCGACCTCCCGCCGCGTCGCTCCCATCGCGAGCCGAATCCCGAACTCGCGCCGACGCCGCGCCACGAGGTACGCCAGCGTCCCGTGCAGCCCCACCAGCGTCAGGGCAAGCGCCAGCCCCGCGAACGATCCGATGAGGAGCAATGCGAATCGTGGCTGCGCGACCGAGTCGGCTAGAAGCGTCTCCATCCGGTCGATCCGCGAAATGGGAAGCGCAGGATCGATCGACGCCACCGCTCGGCGGAGCGTGGCCGTGACGTCGCTCATGGCCGCCGAGGAACGGATGACCACCTGCATCGCAGGAATCGGACGCTGCCGGCCGTGCAGGTAGACAACGGCCGGAGCCTCGGCCGCCTGTCCGAAGAGTCGCACGTCGCCTGTCACAGCGATCACGGCGACCGTGAGCGGGCCGCCCAGATCGATCACCAGGTGGCGGCCGAGCGGACTGTCATTGCCGAAGAACGTCCGCGCCGCCCGCCGGCTGATGATCGCCACATTCGGCGCGCCGGCGCGGTCCACCTGGCCGTCGAACAGCCGTCCGCTGACGATCGGGATCCCCAGCGCCCTGAAATAGTCGCCCTGGATCCAGCGCACCTGCGCGAACTGCTGATCCTGCGCGGTTGCGGGCGGACGCCCTTCCCGATAGACGATCGTGTCATTCGCACCAGCCATCGGCGGGGAGGTTCCGAGCGCCGCGGCCTCGACGAGCGGTGCGCCGCCGAGTTGCTCGAGCAGGGTCGTGTAGAACGACTCGATTCGTTCGTTCGTGTCGTAACGCTCGGGCGGCAGTGGAAGCGCCGTGATCATGACGCCTGTGGTGTCGAACCCTGTCTCAGTGGACACGAGCCGTATGAAGCCGCTCACGAGAAGTGCGGCGCCGGTCAGGAGCACGACCGAGACCGCCAACTGACCGACGATCAGCGTGCGCTGTCCGAGGCGTCGCGAGCGATCGGCGGTCGAGCCGCGGGAGGGACCGAGCGCCGCCGCCAAATCGCCGCGTGCCGCGTGCACCGCCGGCGCGAGCGCGAACACCAGCGTCGTCGCGATCGCCGCGACGAGCGCGAACGCCACGACGGTCGGGTCCAGCGTGACCGCTTCGAGCCGCGGGAACTGCGCCGGCCCGGCGCGTTTGAGCCAGAGGACGGTCCATCGCGTCACCACCAACGCGGCACCTGACGCCGCAAGGGACAGCATCAGTCCTTCCACGAGCAGCTGGCGGACGATCCGGGGACGGGATGCGCCGAGCGCTCCGCGCAACGCCAGCTCGTGCTCGCGCACGCTCGCACGCGCGAGCAGCAGCCCGGCCACGTTCGCGCACGAGACGAGGAGCAACAGCGCGACAGCCGCCATCAGCACGAGCAGGACGGGGCGGACGGCGCCAACTATCCGTTCGTAGAGCGGCACGAGGCGGAGATGCCACGTGTCGTTCTCGGGGTAGGTCGCGGCCAGCTGGCGCGCGATCACGTCCATCTGCGCCTGGGCCTCGCCGATCGTGACGCCCGGCTTCAACCGGCCGATCAGGCGCAGCGAGTGGAAGCGCCGTACCTGCGCCTCCGGCTGGCCGAACGGAATTGGCTGGTACAAATCCACGGGTTCGGTCAATCGGATGAAGCTGTCGAACGGCAGCACGAACCCTGGTGGCAGCACACCGACAACCGTGCCCGCCTTGTCGTCGACAACGATCGACGCCCCGAGGACGTCGCGGCGTCCTCCGAACCGTTCCTGCCACAGACGATGGCTGATGATGACGGAGGTGGACCCGTTGCGCTCTTCGGCCGACGTGAAGTCGCGCCCCAGCACCGGCCGAACACCGAGCGTGGTGATGAGGCCCGCACTGATCATCGAAGCCCGCATCCGGACCGGTTCCCCAGCGCCGCTGACAGTGACACTACCCGGCGCGATGGACATTGCGGCCAGCCGTTCGAATCGCGCGTTCTGCCGGCGGTAGTCGAGGAAGTCGAGCGGTGAGACGGCGGCTGAATCGCTGGATCGGAACGCCCCGAACATCCACACGAGCCGCTCGGCATCCGCATAGGGCAGCGGCTTGATCAGCACGCCGTTCACGACCGAGAACATCGTCGTGGACGCCGCGATTCCGAGCGTCAATGTCAGGATGACCACCGCCGCGAAGAGCGGCTGCCGCCGCATCAGGCGCACTGCGTATCTCGCGTCCTGCCAGAGATCACGAAGCCAGTGCGCGGCGGGCTGACCTGGCTCGATGGGAGAGACGGAGGGGACACGACGAAGCGCGGCCATCTGCCGTGCGAGCCCGTCCTCACTGCTGAACGCCGCACGGGCCAGTTCCGCCGCTTGCTCCGCAGGCGTGCCGCCGGCCAGGAGGTCCTTGTAGCGCTCCTCGAGGTGCTGCACGAGCTCGTCGACCACGTCCTGTTCGCGCCCGGCGGGCAACCGCAATGACGCGAGGCGGCGCCGGACTTCGCGTTCCCAGTTAGGCATGCTCGTCCTCCGTCACCCGGCGGACCGCTTCGACGAACGTGGCCCATGTCTTTCGCTGCTGGGCGAGGACACGCCGCCCATCCGGCGTCACGGTGTAGAAGCGGCGTCGGCGCTCTCCAGCCTTCTCGACCCACCGCCCCTTGATCCACCCGCGCTCTTCGAGCCGATACAGGAGCGGGTAGAGGGAATCGACGTGGAACGTCAGCTCGCCGCGGGACCGCGCTTCAATCAGCTTGCTGAGGTCGTATCCGTGGCGCGGGCGCGCGTCGAGCAGCGACAGGATCAGGAGTTCGGCGGATCCTTTCTTCAGCTCGCGATCGAGGGCGCGGGCGTCAATATCTGTCATAGACAGATAGTATGAAGACAGATATGACTCGTCAACGGGTTGGGTGCGAATGTCTGGGACGAGCGCCGCAGCTGCTCGCCGCTCTAGAAGCCTGGCTGATGGCGATCGAAGATGACGTGCAGTACGGGTGGAACTGGTTCCCCCGTCTGCTGAATGACGATGAACCGATCGCCTTGGCCATCGGGTGCATAGATCCGGTCGTCGGTCAGCGTATCGGGTAGGGCGCGGTTCGTCCTGATCTGGAACAGCGGCACCGGTTGTTGTGAGGCAAACTGACCGGTACTAGCCGCCACCGGCGCAGCCATCAGCCGGTTGTCGGGCGCGACGAAGTACAGCTCGCGTCCGTCGCGCCGCCACTCGGGAAGAAAGCCGCCGTCAACGGATACCTGCACGGCGGCCGCGGATCCCTCGAACGGTCGGACGATGACCTCGTAGCGTCCTGTTTCGTTCGAGACGTAGGCAATCCACTTCCCGTCGGGCGAGAACCTGCCACAACATTGAATGCCACCGCCCCCTGCCACGAGGACCGGCGTGGGTTGACGCGCATCGGCCTCCACTGACCAGAGGTCCACATTGGTCTGTGGATGCGAACTGTTGAACAACACGTGTCGTCCGTCTGGTGACCAGCTGACAGGCGCCTTCATGTGACTCGACTCGACGAGCGGCCGTTCGCGGGCCTGGCCATCCAAGTCCTTGATCCACACATCGAACGCTCCGGATCGGATCGGCGTATAGGAGATCCGTCGCCCGTCCGGGGACCACACCGGCGATGACGCGGCCTCATAGGGTGCGGTGATTCTCGCGGCTGTCTGCCGTGCGAGGTCGAGCGACCAGAGACCAACGGTCGCCAGCTGCTGTTCGTCGTGCTTGACGTAGATCAGCACTCGACCGTCTGGCGAGAGTGCCAGGGCACCGGCGCTCGGCGGTCCAACTGTTCCGACCGGGCGTCCTGAACGATCGACCCACGTCAGCTGCGTTGGGCCCTCGACCGCGGGTCGCCAGGCGATCGCGCCGTCGACGGCGTCGAAGCCGACGAGCCCCGCCATCTCTCCCCACCATACGTGCTCCGCGACCGGTTCGGCCTGGCCTGCCAGTGACAGGCTTCCCAGATCGAACGCCTGGGCGAACAGTGTCCCACCGCGCTCGAAGAACATCCGGCCGTCCGCAAATACGCCCGTCGATTCGGCGTCCACTAGCCGCCTCGGAGCGCCGCCATCGAGTGAGGCCAGTACGATCACGTGTCGCAACGGCATGTCGTGCGCGATGCGATTCAGAAACAGCACGTGCCGCCCATCGGGCAACATACGTGGCCATCGGTGTGAGAGCTCCTGCGCCGCGGCGTTGCGCGTCGTGATCGGGATTGCGGCACCGCCCCCAGCCGGGACGCGGTAAAGCCCTGCGTCAGGGTGCGGCGCGAACACAATCCTGTCGTCTTTCGACCAGGTACCGCCGCGGGGCGATGTGACATCTGCGAGCACCAGCGGGGCGCCACCGAACAGTTCCGTACGCCACAAATGTCCCCGCGCGAAGAATGCGATGGAGCGGCTGTCGGGAGACCAGAAGGGTTGCGTGGCACCCTCGGTGCCTTCGAGCGGTCTGGCGTCGAGCCGATCGAAGCGCCGAATCCATACGCGCGAGATGCCCTTCGCATCGAGTGCGGTAAACGCCAAGGCATGACGGTCGGGCGCCAGGGCGGGTGTGCCATCGAGCGTTAAACCCGAACGCACCGCGGCGGAGACCACCAGTCGCACCGGCGCCGTCTCGCGTGCGCGCAGTACCCCCCAGGCGCCGACAGCTCCCATTACCGTGCACGCTGCGGCGACGGCCACGTGGGCGACACGAGGCCATCGCGCGGTGCGGGCCGGCCGGGTCTCGACGATCGCATCCAACGTCGACGACGCTGATGCGGTCTCGAGCGCGAATCCTACGTCGCGCGCAGATTGGAACCGGTGACGAGGGTCCTTTTGCAGACACCGTCGAATCACCAGATCGATCGACCGAGGAACTGAACCGTCGCGCCTTGCGACGTCCGGCGGATCACTGTTCAGAATGGCAGACAGGACATCGGCAGGCGTAGGACCGCCAAACGCCCGAGATCCGGACAGCATCTCGTACAGGATGGCGCCGAAGGAGAAGATGTCGGCGATCGCGTCGGTCGCGAGACCGCGTACCTGTTCGGGCGCCATGTAGCCGATCGTCCCGAGAATCGCACCCGGCATGGTGTGCGCCGAGAGGCTGTCCACCGAATTAGCCGACTGCGGGTCCTTTGGAAGGAGCTTCGCGAGGCCAAAGTCGAGGATCTTCACCTGGTCGTCGGCAGTAATGAAGATGTTTTCCGGCTTGAGATCGCGATGCGCGATCCCGCGCTGGTGCGCGGCTGCCAGTCCGTTGAGCACACACGAGCCGATCTCGAGCGCCTTGCGGGCCGGCAAAGGCCCGGATCGAAGCCGATCGCGCAGCGTGTCTCCTCGAAGGAGCTCGGTCACGACATACGAGATGCCACTCGCTTCACCAACATCGTGCAGGGCCACGATGTTGGGATGATTCAAGGCGGCGGTAGCACGTGCCTCACGCTCGAATCGCTGCCGTGCGGACTGATCTCGGGTCAGCGCAGCGGGAAGGACCTTGATCGCGACGGTTCGGCCCAGCCGCGTGTCAGACGCCTGGTACACCTCACCCATGCCGCCGGACCCGACGAGCCCCTCGATGACGTAGGGTCCGAGCGGCGTGCCAGGCGCGAGCGTGAGTGAGGCGTTGACTGTCGTGCCCCCCGCCGTGCGTGCACCGTCGCTCTCTGGCTCGAGAATACAGCCGAGCCTGGCATCGGCGCCGAGCAGCCGTTCGACTTCCTGGCGGAGCGGGTCGTTACCCGCACAGGCCGCGGCTAGAAAGGAAGCGCGATCGGTTGGCGGCAGGCTGGCTGCGCGATCAAACAGGTCACGAAGGGCCGCGGGATCGATCATCGTCGGCGCCCGGCTGAGGGAAAGGGACGTGAGTATACTACCCGCGCGTGCCGGGCGATCTCACGAACCTCCTCGCACAGTGGAAGGCCGGTGACGCCATGGCCGGCGAGGAGGTAGTGCTCCGCACCTACCCCGAGCTGCGGCGCCTGGCCCGTGCCTACCTGCGTCACGAACGATCCGACCGCACGCTGCAGACGACCGCGCTGCTCCATGAGGCGTACCTGCGTCTGCTCCGAACGGGCCCCGGCACGGTAGATTCACGGGACGCCTTCTTTCGCCTGATGGCTGCCGAGATGCGGCGTCGCTTGATCGATCACGCACGCCGGCGGCTGGCCGAGAAACGAGGCGGGCGCGTCCCGCACGAACCGGTAGGTTCGTCGGTGGCTGCTCCCGTGTTCGATCCAGAGGATGACGACGGGTTACCCGCGCGACTCGATCGCGCACTCGGGGAACTCGACAAGCTGTTTCCGCGAGCCGCCCGTGTCGTGCAGCTCAAATTCTTCGTAGGGCTGACAACGGAAGAAGCGGCGGGTGAATTGGGTCTTTCGGCTGGCACCGTCAAGCGCGATTGGACGTTCGCACGCGCGTGGCTGGCCGCGGCCATCGAGGGCGAAGGATCGACCACCAGTTGATGATCGCGCCGCTCTAGAGTATCGTCCGCCCGCCCCATGCTGTCGTACCTGCACGGCTCCAGCGCCGTGCCCCTGCTCGGCGAGACCATCGGCGCGAATCTGGCGCGCACGGTGGAGCGTGTGCCCGATCACGATGCGCTCGTGGTCCGCTCGCAGCGTTACCGCGCCACCTATCGGCAGCTGTGGCGCGAGACGACCGAGGTCGCGCGGGCACTCATGGCGATCGGCATCCAGGCGGGCGACCGCGTCGGCATCTGGGCGCCGAACCGGTTCGAGTGGGTCATCACGCAGTACGCCACAGCGCGCGTCGGCGCCATCCTGGTGAACATCAATCCCGCCTACAAGGCCGTGGAGCTGCGCCATGCGCTCCAGCAGTCGGGCGTGCGGCTGTTGATCCTCGCGCGCGGGTTCCGCGCCACGGACTACGTGGCCCTGCTCGCGGCGGTGCGGGCCGAATGCACCACACTCGAGCGCGCCTTCGTAATCGAAGACGAGTGGGATCGCCTGGTGGGCCTGTCCGCCGGCGCCAGCGAGACGGCACTCGCGGCGCGCGAAGCGTCGCTGCAGTTCGACGACGCGATCAACATCCAGTACACGTCCGGCACGACCGGCGCGCCGAAAGGGGCGACACTCTCTCATCACAACATCCTGAACAATGCGCATTTCGTCGCCGACACGCTCGGCTACACCGAGCAGGACCGTGTGTGTGTGCCGGTGCCCTTCTACCATTGCTTCGGCATGGTCATGGGTAACCTCGCCTGCACGACGCGCGGCGCGGCCATCGTCACACCTGGCGAAGCGTTCGATCCGCTCCTGACGCTCCAGACCGTGGCCGAGGAGCGGTGCACGTCGATCTACGGCGTGCCGAGCATGTTCATCGCCGAGCTGGCCGAGCCGAGGCTCCACGAGTTCGATCTCACGTCACTGCGAACCGGCATCATGGCCGGCTCGCCGTGTCCGATCGAAGTGATGCGGAAGGTACAGTCGCAGATGCACGTTGCGGAGATGACGATTGGGTACGGCATGACCGAGACCTCGCCCATCTCCACGCAGACCGCACGCTTCGATCCGCTCGAGCGACGCATCGCGACCGTCGGCCGCGTGCATCCGCACGCCGAGATCAAAGTCATCGATCCTGCGACCGGCGCGATCGTTCCGCGCGGCCAGCCTGGCGAGCTGTGTACGCGCGGCTACTGTGTGATGCTCGGCTACTGGATGAACGAGACCGCAACCCGCGAAGCGATCGATCCCGCGGGCTGGATGCACACGGGCGATCTGGCGACCATCGACGACGAGGGGTACGTGAAGATTGTGGGCCGGATCAAGGACCTCATCATCCGCGGAGGGGAGAACATTCATCCGCGCGAGGTGGAGGAGTACCTGCACCTGCACGAGGAAGTGCTTGAAGCTCAGGTCATCGGCGTCCCGAGCGAGCGATATGGAGAAGAGGTGATGGCCTGGCTGCGGCTGCGTCCCGGAAGCGCCGTCACCGCGACAGGCCTCGACGCGTTCTGCCGGGGTCAAATCGCGACGTTCAAGATCCCGCGCTACTGGAAATTCGTGGACGCATTCCCGATGACGGTGACAGGGAAGATCCAGAAGTTCCGGATGCGCGAGCTGGCGGTGGAGGAGTTGGGCCTGCAGCGCGCCTCAGGCATCAAGACGGCCTGAGGGGGCTCACGACGGGCGTGAGGGCTGGGGCAATGTTACGAGGGCCTGAGGGCCTGAAGTGCCCGGAGGCCTACCATAGCCCTAACTGCAGCTTAGCGGCCTCGCTCATCCTGTCCTTGTCCCACGGCGGCTCGAAGACGACATCGACGCGCGCGTCCGCGACACCCTCGACACCACGCACCTTCCGCTCGACGTCTCCAGGCAACGTCTGCGCTGCCGGACAGCTTGGCGACGTCAGTGTCATCCGGACGCCCACAACGTGCTCGGCCGTCACGAAGATGTCGTAGATGAGCCCGAGCTCGTAGATGTTGACGGGAATCTCCGGGTCGAACACCGTGCGGACCGCGTCGAGGATGCGGGGCTTGAGCTCATTCGTCGCGGTCTCGTCCGCCACGAGGTCCGCCGTGCGCGAGCCCGCAGGCGATGGCGCGGCGCCTTCGGAGGGCGTGGGCTGAATCATCGGAAGAAACGGGGAATCAGTCATTGCGGATTTCGGAGGGCTGAAGACTACTCCGTGGACACTTGCTTTTCGCCACTCACAACGGCGGCGCGGAAGGTGTGCCACGACAGCGTCGCGCACTTGACGCGGCTCGGATGCTCACGGACGCCCGAGAGGACGGCCAGCTTACCCAATCCCTCGGTGTCCGGCGGCTGAGACGGATCCGACGTCACGAGCGCGTGAAAACGATCGAACAGCTCCTGCGCTTCCGTCACCGTCTTGCCGACGAGCGCATCGGTCATGAGCGAGGCTGAGGCCCGCGAAATCGCGCACCCCGTCCCCTCGAACGTGACCTGCTTGATGCGGTCGCCGTCGAGATCGAGAAACACCGTCAGCCGGTCGCCGCACAGAGGGTTGAATCCCTCGCACACACGATCGGCGTCATCCAGCCGGCGGAAGTTCCGCGGCGTCCGGTTGTGGTCCAGGATGACTTCCTGGTACAGCTCACGAAGGTCGGACACGATCTGGCTCCAGGCGCCAGGCTGCGGCCTGACTACGAACTACGGACTACGAACTTCAAGAAAGCAGCTGGTGCGCTTTGTGAAGCCCAGCGATGAGCGCGTCCACATCACCGCGAGTGTTGTAGAACGCGAAGGACGCACGGGCGGTCGCCGTGATCCCGTAGCAGTCCATGACAGGCTGCGCGCAGTGCTGGCCAGTCCGAATGGCCACCCCTTCGTTGTCGAGCACCGTCCCAACGTCGTGGGGGTGTACGCCGTCCATCACGAACGACAGCACGCTCGTCTTGTGGCGAGCCCGGCCGATGACGCGGATGGAGGGCAGTTCCGCGAGGCGGTCCGTCGCATACGCGAGCAGATCGTCTTCGTGGGCGAGCGCGGCGGCCCGATCGAGCGCGTTCAAGTACTCGACCGCCGCTCCGAAGCCCACCACTCCGGCAATGTTCGGCGTTCCCGCTTCGAACTTGTGGGGGAGCGAGTTGTACGTCGTCTTCTCAAACGTCACCGACGCGATCATGTCTCCGCCACCCTGATACGGCGGCATCGCCTCGAGTAGCGCCGTCTTGCCATACAGCACGCCGGTGCCCGTCGGACCGCACATCTTGTGGCCAGAGAAGGTGTAGAAATCCGCATCGAGCGCCTGCACGTCCACGACCAGGTGCGGCGCAGCCTGCGCACCATCCACCAGCGCGAGCGCACCG
>JBKPMA010000052.1:0-9566 GCA_046731935.1 Acidobacteriota bacterium | reverse complement strand
ACCGAGATGGCTTTGTTGCCGCCGAGCCGCTCGAAGCGGTGCTCTTCGAGCACGCGCAAGAGCTTCGCCTGGGCGAAGAGCGACATGTCCCCGATTTCGTCGAGGAACAGCGTGCCCTCGTTGGCCATCTCGAGCTTGCCGGGCTTGCGATCGTGCGCGCCGGTGAAAGCGCCCTTTTCGTAGCCGAAGATTTCCGATTCAAAGAGGGTGTCTGGCAGCGCGGCGCAGTTGACCGCCTGGAAGCGAGCGGTGTTGCGTGGGCTCAGCTCGTGGATCATCCGCGCGACGACTTCTTTGCCCGATCCGGTGGGTCCGAGAATCAGCACCGCGATGTCGGACTTCGCTGCAGTCCGGATCCACTCGAAGACGATCAGCATCTTCTCGTCGCGTCCGATCATCTCGCGGAACTGCTGGACCGACGGCGACTGGTCTTCCGGGCTGATCGTCGCGCGGCGCTCGAGGAACGTGTCGAGCAGCGCGGACACCGATGGTTCAGGAGGCCGCTGCGCCCCGAAGCGCGATGGAGTTCCCGGCACGCGGCGCACGACACCGAAGTCACTCAGCTCGCGGACGCAGTTCTCCACGTCGAGCCGCAGGCGGCCGAACGTGGCCATCAATGTCTCGACGTCGAAGGCTTCGTCGGGTCTGGCGCTGAGGAACCGCAGAATTCCGGCCCGGAGGGGCGATTGGACGAGGGTCCGGAACCGTGCCTCCCGGTCCGTGCCCTGGGGCGGCTCCGCCCTGGCGGGCAGGTTGGCCGACTCACGACGGGCCGAGTAGAGGAGTTCGTCCACGACGCCTAGGCTTATCGGCTGCTTCAGGCTGGCCCGACAGAACCAGCCCTGGAGCCATCTGAGCCGGAGGTGCGATAGTACTCCGTTTGATAGCTTTCGATGAGCTGCTTCATGCGGACGGCATCGCCCTTCCGGTGCCCCCGGCAATGAATCGCGTTCGACCCGCCGGTCGTCTCGATGCGGACGTCGGAGAAGAGCAGCCCGGTATCGATCGTGACCGACGCCACGTGGGCCATGTGAATCGACTGTTCGTACTTCCCGATCCATTGCGGCGTGTGATGAACGACGCTGGTCGGCGCGATGAGGACCTGCGTCGGGAACAGCCGGTTGCCGCGGGTCATCCGGCTTGCAACGAACACGTCGCCGTCGGCAAACGGACGGCTTTTCCAGAACAGGAACAGCAGGAACGTGAGGGTTAGAGCCAGCACGATCGCGCCGACCATGATGAGGATGGTGATGGTCATGTCGCCCTGCTGCATGGAGTCCTCCTGCGCGCGCCAGGAGGCCCGCGCAGCCGCGTCCTGACGTCAATTCGGCGTCAAGACCGCGTGGTAAGCTACCGTTCGTGCCACACCGCGCGCCTGGATCGTCGGGCCATTCTCGCACCGACCATCTGTCGGGCCGGCCCATCACCTACTATCGCCCAAAGGGCAGTCCCGACATCCACCGGTTGCTTGACGACGGGTTTCAGGCGTTCAACGCGGCGCGGCTTTCGGAAGCGTGCCGCATCTACGCCGACAAGATGCTCCGGCCCGAGCACGACACCATGATCGGGCTCACGGTCGCCGGGGCGCTGACCCCTGCCGGCCTCGGCGGATGTATTGTCGAGCTGATGGAGCGCGGGCTGATCGACTTTCTCATCAGCACCGGCGCCAATCTCTATCACGACCTGCATTACGCCCTGAACTTTACGCTCCGCCGGGGATCCCCGTTCGTTAACGATGTGGAGCTCTACGAGCAGGGAGTGATCCGGATCTACGACGTGCTGTTTCCCGCGAAAGTGCTGATGGAGACAGATGCGTACGTGCGGGAGTTCCTGGTCCGGTCTGGCCTCGACGGTCCGGTGGCGACGTCGGAGCTGCATTACCGCCTGGGACGCGATCTGCTCGAGCGGCAGTCAGGGTGCGAGGAATATTCGGTCGTGGCCGCCGCGGCGAAGTACGGCCTGCCCATCTACACCTCGTCGCCCGGAGACAGCTCGATCGGCATGAACGTCGCGTATCACGAGTTGATGCACGGCAGCCGCTTGATGATCGATCCGAACAAAGACGTCAACGAGATCTGCGCGATCGTGCTGGCAGGCCATCAGAACGGCTGCATCATCCTCGGCGGCGGATCGCCGAAGAACTTCTACCTGCAGGCGCAGCCGACGCTGTGGGAGGTCTACAACATTCCCAAGGGCGGCAACGACTACTTCATTCAGATGACGACCGACCAGGTGGTCTGGGGTGGACTGTCGGGCGCGACGCCGGCCGAAGCGGTGAGCTGGGGGAAGGTGAATCCGGGCGTCCTGCCCGATACCGTCGTGTGCTACTGCGACAGCACGATTGCATTCCCGCTGTTCGCTGAGTACGCGGTCGGCAGTCAGTGGAATCGCCGCACGCGCCGCGAGCTGGTGCATCGCCGCGACGAGCTCGTCGCCACCCTCAAGCGCGAAGCCGAAGCGGCGCGCGACAATCCGCGCCCGCACGGGGAAGAATGAATGACACAGGCAGTAGCCTGACGCCTGTAGCCCGTAGCCTGCAGCCTGTAGCCGATCGCAATGGGAACCTTTTCTTCCGAGCTCGCGTCGCACGTCGCCCGTCTCACCGGACCTCGTATCTACGCTGATGCCAACGTTCCGGCAGGCATCGTCTCGTTCATGCGCGAGCGACTGGGCTGGGACGTGTTCTTCGTGATGGAGCACGACGATCTGCGGCGTGCTTCGGATCTCGAGCACTATCGGCTTGCCCGTCAGCTGCGTCGGACGCTCATCACGCTCGATCGTGATTATCTAGACGACCGCCGGTTTCCTCCGGCCGAATCCGGCGGCGTGCTGGTGCTGTGGGCTCCCAACGAGTTGCTCCTCCAGCGCGTCCTGACCCGCATCCACGAGGTCGTGTTCGGAGAGAACCGGCCGGTTGCTGCCGACGAGCCGGCGCCCTTGGAGGGACAGAAGCTGCTGGCGGACGCTGGATGGGCCTCAGGACAGAAACATCGGCATTGACGAGGGCAGAATGACGATTGACGAATGCTGATTGGGCGTCGGGTGCCAATCGTCACTCTGCAACCGTCAACCGTCATTGCGCTCCAGCCGTTGGAACTTCCGGGTCGTCCGGCCGTATACACCACGTGGGGGACGTCCTGCTATGCCACCTGTACGTATTGGTGCCGTTCTGTTGGCCGCGATCGGTCTGGCCGGCTGCTCGGTCAATCTCAGCGCCGAGCACTACACCTCGAAAGAAGAGAAAACCTTCCAGGTGTCAGGCACACCGGAACTGGTCCTCTCCACGTTCGACGGCAGCATCGAAGTGCGTTCGTGGGACAAGCCCGAAATCCGGGCGACGTTCGAGAAGAACGCCGAGAGCGCTGACATCGCGAAGAACCTCGTGGTCAAGTCGGAGCAGTCGGGCAATCGCATCACGATCGAGGCCGTACGACCGGAGCCTTACTCGGGGATCTCGATCAACAGCAACCGCTCCGTGAACCTGATTCTCTCGGTGCCGAGAAAGATCAACCTGCAGGCCAAGAGCGGCGACGGCGGCGTCCGGCTCGAAGGGCTCGAGGGCCGCATCGACGTCAAGAGCGGTGATGGCGGCATCAACGGACACGACCTCGCGGGCGACGTCTACGTTCGGACGGGCGACGGCGCCGTGACGCTCGATTCCGTGAACGGACGGCTCGACCTCAACACCGGCGACGGCGGCATCCAGGTGGGCGGCACGCTCACGAAGCTCTCCGCCCACACCGGCGATGGATCCGTCAGCGTGCGCGCGTCGCAGGGTAGCCGCACCGACGATGACTGGGACGTGACATCGGGCGATGGTTCGGTGACGCTCGAGCTGCCCGACGGCTTCTCGGCCTCAGTCGATGCGCACACTGGCGATGGGGGCATCACGGTCGAAGGGCTGCCGCTCCCGGCGCCGACTGGCGAGTCGAAAGATACCCTGCGCGGCTCGATGGGCGCCGGCGGCAAGACGCTGCGTCTGCGCACCGGCGACGGCGGAATTCGCCTGAGAAAAATCTAACGATTGCAATGACGAGGGCAGAATGACGAATGACGATTGACGATTCGTTGCGGCGTCGGCCGCAGGGCTAATCGTCATTCGTCAATCTGCAATCCTCATTTCTATTTCTCGCCGTAGTCTGTCCTGTCCTCCACACCCGCCGCACTGAACGCCTCCCGCCGTTCCCGGCACTTACTGCACGCTCCACAGTGCCTCCCGTCTGTCGGGTTCATACATGACAGCGTGCGCTCGAGCGGCACGCCGAGCGCGATCCCGCGTCGAATCACGTCTTCCTTGTGGATCGCGACAAACGGTGTCGCGATCTCGATCGGATGCTCCAGGCCCAGGGTCATGGCCCGCCCCATCGTCTCGAAGAACGCGGGCGTCGCATCGGGAAACGGATTTCCCGCCAGCGGACCGAGTGCGACGCGGCCGATGCGGCGCTGCGCGCAGTAGATACCGGCCTTCGCGAGCAGCACGAGATTGCGGCCCACGAGATAGACGTCTTCGTCCGGTGTGTCGTACGCCGGCGGCTCGCCGCGGATCGCCCAGTGCGACGGTGAGTACACGTCGCGCACGGTGAACTCGAGCGGAACGAGGGGACGCACGCGCCCGGCAAACGGCGGCTCGCTCAGCAGCCGCGCCGCCGCCGCGCGCTCGACCGACTCCCACGCGAGGCCAGTACTGACGTAGAGCGGATGCACGACGCCACGCTGCGCCTCGTCGGCGACCAGCACAGCGCTGTCGAGCCCGCCAGAGAAGAGAACGGCGATGTCGGACATGGGCGGGCTACAGGCTCCCGGCTACAGGCTCCAGGCCAGACAGAGGTGCACGCCGAGCCTCCAAAGCGGCCCCTCACGCCCTACAATCGTTAAGGACCGCCCTCGGGCCCTCTTGTACAATCCTCCCATGTACTCCGTGACCAAGAAAATCGAGTTCTGCTACGGCCATCGATTGCTCGATTACGATGGCATTTGCAAGCATCCACACGGGCACAACGCGATTGCCGAGATCGAAGTCCGCACGGGCTCGCTCGACAATCGCAATATGGTGTGCGACTTCAGCGACATCAAGCGCGTGGTCAAGGGCTGGATCGACGAACACATCGATCATCAGATGATCCTGCGGCGCGATGATCCCCTCGTCGAGCCGCTGCAGAAACTGGGCGAGCCGATTTTTCTCGTGGACTCGAATCCGACGGTGGAGCACATCGCCAAGGTGATCTTCGAGCAGACGAGTGCTAAAGGCTTCCCGGTCGTGCGCGTCACGGTGTGGGAGACGCCGTCGTCGTTCGCGAGCTACACCGGCGACGGGAACTGACTCGAATGCTCCTCGTGTTCGATCTCGACGGGACACTGATCAATTCGCGGCGCGATCTGGCGGAGTCCGCGAACGAGCTGCTCGAGGCGTACGGTGCGGCACCGCTGGCCGAAGAAGCTGTCGGACGAATGGTCGGTGAAGGCGCCGGCGTGCTCGTCTCGCGGGTGCTTGCCGCGCGGAGCATCCAGGCGCCGCAGGCCGAGGCGCTGGCGCGCTATCTCGCCATCTACGATCGCCGGCTGCTGGATCACACGGTGCCGTACGACGGCATCGAAGACGTGCTCACGACCTGCCGGTCCACGGCGCGGCTGGCTGTTCTCACGAACAAGCCGGCGCGTCCAACCAACCGCATCCTCGCGGCGTTGGGACTCGACATGTACTTCGAATGGGTGATCGGCGGCGATTCGCGATTCGGCAAGAAACCGGCTCCTGACGCCCTCCGCTGGCTGATGGAGCAGGCAGGACGCGGGCCGAATGAGACCGTCCTCGTTGGGGATTCGCTCGTGGACGTCCAGACCGCGCGCGCGGCCGGAGCGGTGGCCTGCGTGGCGCGCTACGGATTTGGTTTCCTGAACATGCCCGAGGACGGGCTGGACGGACGGGAGCTGGTGATCGACGCGCCGTCGGATCTTCCGGCCGTACTGCGCGCCCACGTGACTCCGTCCGCGGCGAGGTGATGTCGCTCCGGCAGACCATCGCGAATCCCGGCGGCAAGAGCCGCTACGTGCGGCGCCTGTTCGCGACCATTGCGGACCGTTACGACCTGATCACGGTGCTGCTCTCCTACGGCCGCGACCGATCCTGGAAGCGGCGGCTCACGAGAATGGCCGGTCCACTCGCGGGCGTGCGTGCCCTCGATCTCGCGTGCGGCACCGGCGACATCGCCATGGCACTGGCCGACAAGGGCGCTCTCGTTGTGGGTGTGGATCTCACGCCGCGGATGATCGAGCTCGCCATCGCGAAAGCGCGCCGCCGGCGCCCACCCGCGCTGCCCGTCCACTTCATCGTGGGCGACATGTGCGCGCTTCCTCTCGCCGGCGGTCGGTTCGATCTGGTGACGACCGGCTACGGATTGAGGAATGTGCCCGACCTGCCCGGAGCGATCCGGGAAATCCGCCGCGTGCTTCGTCCTGGCGGCCGTGTCCTCTCCCTCGACTTCAACCGGCCGTCGTCGCGCGCGGTGCTGATCGCCTACGTCGCCTACCTGACGCTGGTCGGCAGCGCACTCGGCTGGTTGCTGCACCGCGATCCCGACACCTACCGCTACATTCCAGAATCGATTCGAACCTATCCCGGCGCCTCCGCCGTCGTCCGTCTGTTCCAGAGCGAAGGTTTCGTCGCCGTCCGCTGGCACCGGGTGCTGGGGGGCCTCATGGCCATCCACGAGGCACGGCTTCCTGGTTAGGAGCGGTTACCCGCCGAACTTTCGCCCCCACCTGAATTCGCACCAATTCACAGCGTTTCCTGTAATGTCCTGGGGCGGACCGGCCGACACTTAAGAAGGAGTCCCGGTGCAGGTCGTCGAGTCGTTGATTGCGGCAATTGTGGGTGCGGACGGGGACGGCCTCGTCATGCACGTGGGAGAAAAACCCACGGTCATGACGGCTGGCGGTCCGGTCGTCCTGCCCTCGGCCACACTCACGCTCGACGCGATGGACGACCTCCTGCAGGACTTGCTGCCGCCCGAGGCGCGCCACGCGCTCGACGAGTTCGGCGCGGTCGAGGCCGACCTTCTTCCCACGGCAGCCGGCGGAGCCGAGCGCTTCACGGTCATCGCCGCCCGCGGCGGCGACGACATCTGGATCGAGCTTCGGCGGCAGCGGACGCTGCCCTTCGACGTCGATCCGGACGCGGTGGATCCCGGTCGCCCTGACTCTCCGCGAGGCGTGATGCCGGTACCCACGAACCCCCTGTCGCGCCGGCCGACCATCGAAGACGTCCTCGAGCGTCGCGAAGCGGACGCGCGCGAAGAACGCCAGACATCGGGAGACGCCCCCGCGAACGTGCTGCCTCTGGCGCGCAATCCAGCCCGGCCCGACGCTCCGCGTCTACGGCCGAACGCGCAGATCCGCCTGGCGGGTCTCGAGCGGCTGCTGCGTCTGGCGGCAGCGCGCGGCGCCGAGACGCTGTATCTCTTTTCCCACGCGCGTCCGTCCATCCGTGTCGATGGCGAAATCAGCGTGTTGGATCCCGAGCCAGTACTGAATCCGTCAGACGTCGAGGCGCTGCTGCTCGAGGCGAAGCCGGAGCGCCGGCTGGATGAGGCCGATCTCGCCGAATGGATCGTCGACATCTCCGATGTGGGCCGTGTGCGATGCGTGAGCTTCACCGACCATCGCGGACCCGGTGCCGTCTTCCGGATCATTCCGGCGAAGGCACTCTCTGCCGACCAGCTCGGACTCTCGCGCGAGATCCAGGCCCTCTGTGCCGAGCCCGAGGGGCTGGTGCTCGTCGTGGGCCCGCGGTCGAGCGGCAAGTCAACGTTGATGGCTGCGTTTGTGGATCTGATCAATCGCTCGCGCAGCGATCACGTGATCACGCTCGAAAGCCGCATCAAGGTCGTGCACGACAGCCGGACGTCGCTCGTCAGTCAGCGTGAGGTACGCGGAGACACGGACGAACTGCTTGGCGCGCTGCGGGCCGCGCTCCGCGAGAATCCAGACGTCCTCGTGATCGAAGACATGCGTGCGCCCGAAGTGATTCTGGAGGCGCTCGAAGCCGCCAGCTCCGGCCATCTCGTCATCGGCGGGATGGCCGCGCACTCGGCGACGACGGCGCTGGAGCGCATCGTCGATCAGGTGCCGCCCGATCGCCGCGCGGCGGTCCACGGCCTGCTCGCAGAATCGCTGCGGGGCGTCGTCGGCCAGGTGCTGTTGCGCAAGACGGGCGGTGGACGCGTGGCGGCGCGCGAGGTGCTCCTCAATACCACGTCGGTCGCGCAGTTGATTGCGGAAGAGAAAGTCTCGCAGCTGCCGCTGGCGATGGAGAGCGGGCGGCGGCTTGGGATGGTGCCCTTCGCGGATGCGCTCGTCGCGTTCGTGCAGAGCGGCGCCGTGGACGTGCGCGAAGCCTGGCGCAAGGCCGGCGATCGGCCCGCGTTGCTCAAAGGCCTGAGACGCGAGGGCATCGATACCTCGTTTGCCGAACGCCTCGCCTGAGCCGCCGGGGTCGGGCCTTGGATGCGCTGCCTTGCGCGCCTTTGCAGGCCCGACCCCGAAGGCGCTCTAGCGCTCCACGAACGGCGGCAGGACCTCCACGAGCAGCGCGACCACCTGCTCGTCGGTCAGCGCAGCCATCGGCACTCCAGGAGCGACCACGCGTTCGTCCTGCCGTATCTCGCGGCCTCGCGTGTGCTGCACGCGGCACACCAGCGCAGGCACCGCTCCCGTCGTGTCGAGCGCCAGCTCAATCACATCTTCCGCCGACTTCTCTGAGCTGAGTCGAACCGTTTCGCCAGGCGTCGACACCTGGAACGGATAGCCCTCCGACCGTAACACCTGCGCAACCTGCCGGCACGCGGGCACCACGATTTGATCGCGCACGTCGATCCACACGCGGTTCGCAGCATCGTTCCGGGCGCGCCGTTCGCCTCCCGTATGCCGCGCGCGCTCGATGACGTCCCGCACGAGCCGGCGGACCTCTGACACGTCCATGGTTCGGAGCTTACCAGAAAGGTCAGATGACGCGGGCACGACGCAGAGCACTGATGCGGTCGGTGTCGTAGCCGAGGTCGTGTGTGAGGACGGAGTCGGTGTGTTCCCCGAGGCGCGGCGGCGCGCGCCGCAGCGCCCCTGGCGTCCCCGACAGCTTCACCGGGAGGCCGAGCTGCTTGAGCGATCCAAGCAGCGGATGATCCAGCGCGGTGATCATCTCGCGCGCCGTTACCTGAGGATCCCCCAGCACTTCGTCCACCGTCCTCACGGCACCAGCAGGGACGCTCGCCGCCGTCAGACGTGCGATCCATTGCTGGCGCGTCGCAGTCCGGAAGCGATCGTTCAAGAGCCCGCGCAGCACGTCGTAGTGTGCGACGCGCGCGGCGTTGTTCGAGAACCGCGGATCGTCGGCCAGTGCTTCGTTGCCAAGCACCGCACAACACGCCCTGAACTGCGAATCGTTGCCGACCGCGAGTACGAATTCACCATCTGACGCGTCGAACGTGTCGTACGGCGCGATCGACGGATGCCGGTTGCCCAGCCGCCGTGGTATCTCACCCGTCGCGAACCAGCTCCCCGCCTGATATGTGAGG
>JBKPMA010000051.1:0-12068 GCA_046731935.1 Acidobacteriota bacterium | reverse complement strand
CGCATGAACCTCGCACACCGTGCAGGTGATGGCGGGCTGACGGCTCATCGGGCGACTCCGCCGCGGTCGGCGCGGCGCGCCGCCGGCATGGCCTCTTCCACGTGCTCGAGTCCCTGAGCGAACAGCCGGGTGATGTGATCGTCGTCCAAAGCGTAAAAGATGAGACGGCCCGAGCGGCGCGTGCGGACGAGCCGCAGGCTGCGCAGCAGACGCAACTGATGCGACGTCGCGGACTCGCTCAAGCCGACCAGCGCGGCCAGGTCGCAGACGCACAGCTCGGCGCGCGAGAGAGCGTCCAGAATGCGGACTCGCGTGGGGTCGCCGAGCGCGCGGAACGTTTCGGCGAGCGTCGCCGCCAGGGGCGCCGGAATCAGAGCCTGCCGTTGGACGGCGAGCTGCTCGGGCGACGCGTGCACGTGTTCGCAGCTCGGAGCGGAGGCTTGGGTGTCAGCAAAGGCTTCGGTCTGAGACATGAATATATGAGCAAATGCTCATATATAGGATACTCCATGGTTCAAAGGTTCTATAGGTTCAATCAATTCAACGGGTTCCAGGGTCTGGCGACAGCCTTCGACCTGGCTAGAGACTAGCCAGAACCGACTCGACCTTGGCGTAGTCCGGCTCGTCGCCCGGTGTAGGCGTCACTTCCCGATGGCGGATGATCCCCGACTGATCGATCACGAACATCGCGCGACGCGAGATGCCCTTCAGTCCCAACATGTCGGGGTTGACGACGTCGTACTTGGTGATGGCGTCTTTGTTGAAATCGCTCAACAGCGGAAAGTTGAGGTGCTGCTGCTGCGCGAACTCCTTCAGCGTGAACGGCGTGTCGGTGCTGATGCCGTAGACGACAGCGTTCGCCTTGTTCAACGCCGCGAGGCTGTCTCTATAGTGGCAGAGCTGTTTGGTGCACACGCTCGTGAAGGCCGCGGGGAAAAACGCGAGCACGACGTTCTTACCAGCCGCGCTGGAGAGACTCACGGGCTGGCGATCCTGGTTCGGGAGAGTGAAATCGGGGGCCTTGCTTCCAACATCGGCAGCCATCGTTCCTCCGTTCGGCGTCGTGGACGAAAGACACTGATTGTACAGGCTTCAGCCTGCGGACGGCAGGCGGCAGGCCTCATCGGGAGTCGATCGGTCGTTACGGTGTCAGAAGCAAGCGTCCGACGCTTCCGCGATCGACGGCGACACGACTGAAGGGGAATGAACGGTACTGTCCGGCGGCCCACATGGCGTTCTGATCGAAGTAATGCGGGCTTCGCACGTGGCCCGACTGCCCCGTCGTGTTGATGGCGAGCGTGCGATCCCACGCACCGGGTTCGATGATTTGCCGGTACGACGAGATGTCGGTCACGCCGTACGGCTTCCGTGGATTGACCGCCGTCTTGCTCACGCTCGTGGTGCTCCCAGCCAGCGGCACAGGGCCGCGATTGAACACCATCGCCAGCAGCGCACCGCCGCCCGAGAGCGAATGCGCGAACTCCGCGGCATGAAGACGATCCCAGTTCCAGTTGGTGCGATCGCCGAACTGCAGCCGCAGGTTCAGCATCGCATCCGACGCCGCCAGCACCATGATGTCGTCGCGTGTTTCGTGCACATCGACCGTCGCAATGTCATCCCACCACGGCGACGCGGGATCGTCGAGGATGGCGTAGATGCCTGTATACCGCTCGTCGAGGCCATACTCGAAGAGCTGCTGAAACAGCGCGCCTTCGAGCTCGTCGCCAAAGGTCCGCTGCCACAGCGCACGCTCGAACGCGTGATACAGCGAGACGACGGGCCGACCGTCGAAGCGGCAGTCCCACTTCTGCAGCATCTGCAGCGCCGCCTGACCGTCCGCGTCGGCCTTCTGGCCCGCCTGACTCTTCGCCGCATGCGCCAGGGCCCGCATGATCATCGCGGCGCCTTCACCACGCACGTCGGCCTGCATCTGTTCGAACGCCGCGGTGTCGAGGCCCCTGCGCGTACCGAGCAGATCGACAATGCGGCGTGTCCTGAACGGTGCGGCCCAGTCATGGGTCATATCGGGCCAGCCACGATCCACCTCTCCGTTCGCGGTGACGAACTCGCCGCTCGGCGGATTCAGCCGCGCAGGCAGCCGTTCGGGCGGCACACGGCCGATCCATTCGTAGGTCCCCGTCCAGCCCGGCACCGGCATCGATCCGTCACCTTGCGCGCGGATCGGCAGCGCGCCCGACATCGCATAGCCAATGTTTCCCACGATGTCGGCGTAGACGAAGTTCTGCGACGGTGCGCCGAACCGTCGAACGGCATCGAGAAAGTCGTCCCAGTTGGCGGCGCGGTTCATGCCGAGAAACGCGCCGGCGCTCTCGCCGATGGTGAGAGCGTCCCATCGCAGCGCAAGCGGCCTGTCAGTCGGGTGCCCGTCCGCGGCCGAGAACACGGGCGGCTCTTCCCACTCACGTTCGGTGGCAATCAGCGGCCCATGCCGGGTTTTGAAGATCCGGTAGACCTCGGGCTTGTCGCGGCCTCGCACGCCGATATTGACGATCTGCACTTCGAGCGGCAGCCACTGGTTGTTGTACAGATAGCGCCGGCTCGTGAAGTCCACGTCTTCTACGTAGAAGTCCTGCACGTCAGCGCCGGTATTCGTCAGTCCCCACGCGATCGTCGCGTTGTGGCCGATGACCACGAACGGCGCGCCGGGAATGGTGGCACCTGCGACATCGAGGTCGGTCGCCACCAGATGCATCTCGTACCAGATGGACGGCATCTCGATGCCGAGATGCGGATCGTTCGCGAGCAGCGGCCGTCCGGTAGCGGTGCGCGTACCGGCAACGACCCAACTGTTGCTGCCACCGGGACGTGCAGTCTCGTCGAGCCACTCGAGGCCATCGGGCATCCCGCGGGAGTCGAAGGGTCGAAGCGTCGAAGGGTCGAGCAGAAGCGCCGTGGTCTTGGGTGCGACGGGCTGTACAGGAGCGGGTGCCGAAGGCGCCGGCGTCGTGGCTGGCGCGGCGGGCAATGCCGTCGTCCCCAGCTCACCGATCTCCAATACCGTAGGCGCCCACGACGTGGGTGGCCCCAACAGCCGGGCCGCTTCCTGCGAGCCCAACCGGCGCGCCAGCGCACCACGCACCAACTCGCCATGCCGATTCTCGGCCAGCCGCCAGGCCATGAGCTTGCTGATCGACAGTGAATCGATCGGCGTCCATGGCGCCGGATCGATACCCAGCAGCTGGAACTCGACCGGCTTGGTGTACTTAGTTAACTGCTGGATGACAGCGTTGACCCCCGCCGCGTAGCGCTCGAGCGAGGCCCGCACGGGAGGGGTCGACTGCGCCCATTCGACAGCGGCGGCCGTGCGTAAGCCCAAGGCCAGGAAACGCCGGTCGGCCGGCAGCGTCCGCTCACCGAAGATCTCCGAGAGCCGGCCCGAAGCGGCCCGCCGGTACAATTCCATTTTCCACAAGCGTTCACGTGCCTGCAGGTATCCTGCAACGAGCCAGGCATCGTCGCTGTCCCGGGCGTAGACGTGCGGCACGCCCCAGGTATCGAACAGGACTTCGACCGGCGCTCGGAGTCCGGGAACGCGGCGTTCACCGTTGAGGGGAGGGACCGTGCGGCCAGCAATGATCCATGCGGCCAGGCCGACCAGGAGGGGGGCTCCGATCGTCAGAACGGCGAGAGCTATTGCCAAACGACGGACGAATAGGCGCGACGGGCGCCACTCGGTCACAGCCACGGGGCGTCTCGTTCACGCGCTCGGGGCGCGTCTCGATACCAGCGGCTCTGACAGCCGCTGGATGCGGCGAGGGCGAGCTCCTGCTTGCCGCGTGTTCCAGGGTTCGTTAGGATCTCTGGTTGCGCGGCCCGTGGCCGCCCATACAGCTTACACCGAAGTATCCCGTGCATCCGGCCGCCTGCACACCTGTGCCACGAACAGTTCGCGACGACGTGCAACCGTGCACGTCCGGTGACCTCGTGGCTCGCATTCCTCACACACGCGGAGTTGATTTGTGATCGAGGTCCAGCACCTCACGAAGCGCTACGGCAACGTCACCGCCGTAGACGATGTCAGTTTCACCGTCGAGAAGGGCGAGATCCTGGGATTCCTTGGCCCCAATGGTGCGGGCAAGACCACCACGATGCGCGTCCTCACCGGCTACATGCCGGCGACAGACGGCCGGGCGCGCGTCGCCGGCTTCGACGTCTTCGATCAGCCGATCGAATCGAAGCGGCGTACCGGCTATCTGCCAGAGACGCCGCCGCTCTATCCCGACATGACCGTGCGCGAGTACCTCGCCTTCGTGTCGAAAATCAAAGGCGTCCCGGCGAAAGAACGGGCGGGACGGCTCGATTACGTGATGAAGCGCACGTACATCGCCGACATGGCGGGTCGCGCCTGCGGCAAGCTGTCGAAGGGCTACCGTCAGCGAGTGGGCCTCGCGCAGGCTCTCATTCACAATCCTGACGTCCTGATCCTCGACGAGCCCACGGCCGGACTCGATCCAAAGCAGATCATCGAGACGCGCAAGTTGATCAAGGAGCTTGCCGGCGATCACACGATCGTCCTGAGCACGCACATCCTTCCTGAAGTCGCGCAGACGTGCCAGCGCGTCGTCATCATCAACAAGGGACGCGTCGTCGCGGTCGACACACCGACCAACCTGACGGCGCGGTTGGACGGCTCAGAGACGATGTTCGTGCAGGCGGAAGGTCACGCCGAAGCAGTCCGTGCCGCGCTCGCGGCCGTCCCGGACGTGAGCAGGGTGACCGAAGCCGAGGTGCGCGACTCGATTTCGTCGTTCGAAGTCGTGAGCCAGAAAGGCAAGGACGTGCGCCGCGATCTCGCGCGCGCCATCGTGTCAGGCGGGTTCGGCCTGCTCGAATTGCGGCCGATGCGCATGAGCCTGGAGGAAGTCTTCCTCTCGCTGACGACAGAGGAACACGCGGAGGAAGGCCAGTGACCAACATCCTTGCGATCGCACAGAAAGAGCTGCGCGCCTATTTCGCGTCGCCAATCGCGTATGTGGTGATTGGCGTCTTCACGCTCATCCTCGGAGTCATGTACGCGGGGATCCTGAACTGGTTCCTGGGGCAGAGCATGCAGATGGGCATGGGCATGGGCCCGCAGACGATGAACGTGAACCAGCAGTTGATTCGACCGCTGTTGCTGAATATGGCGGTCGTTCTGCTGTTGCTGCTGCCGCTCATCACGATGAGGACGTACTCGGAGGAGAAGCGATCGGGAACGATCGAGCTGCTCTTGACGTCGCCGGTCAGCGACCTCGAGATCATCCTCGGCAAGTTCCTCGGCGCGCTGGCGCTCTATGCGCTGATGATCGGCATCATGCTGATCCACTTCGGGCTGCTCTTCATGTACGGGAAACCCGAGCTGAAACCGCTCTTGACCGCGTACCTGGGGATGCTGCTCTTCGGCAGCGGCTTCATCTCGATCGGGCTCTTCATCTCGAGCCTGACGAAGAACCAGATCGTCGCGGGTGCGGCAACGTTCGCTGTTTTTCTGCTGCTTTGGGTCATTGACTGGCTCGGGCCCGCCCTCGGTCCGTCGACCGAGGACGTCTTGAAGTACCTGTCGATGACTGGCCACCTCGATGACTTCATCAAGGGGGTCATCGACACCAAGCACGTTGTCTATTACTTGAGCATCATCGTCTTCGGATTGTTCCTGACCGCGCGGTCGGTGGACACCGAACGTTGGCGCGGGTGAACGCGATGAACAAGGCTGTGAATCTTCTCGGATGGCTCGGCTCGGGAGCCGTGGCCGTCTCGCTCTTCCTCCGGTTCCAGACCGCGAAGCCGGAGTGGACACCGTATTCGTGGCATGCGGCCATCGCCGGCCTGGTGCTGATCCTGCTATACCTGGCCACCCAGTGGCGCGACGTGCTGGGCTATTTCGAGCGCCGGCAGACACGCCTCGGCACCATCGCGGCCGGCAGCGTGATCCTCGTACTGGGCATCCTGGTGGCGGTCAACTACCTCGCATCACGCCGGAATCACCGGTGGGATCTGACCGCCGCGAAAGAGTTCAGCCTGTCCGAGCAGACGCGGCAGATCCTCGAGAAGCTCGATGCGCCGGTGAAGGTCCTTGTCTTCGCCCAACCGGACGACTTCAATTCGTATCGCGACCGCCTGCAGGAGTATCAGTACGTCTCGAATGGCAAGCTGACGTCTGAGTACATCGATCCGAGAAAAGATCCGGTGCGCGCACGGGCCAACAAGGTGGAGGCGTTCGGGACGCTCGTCTTCGGCTACAAGGGCCGCACCGAACGGGTCGTCGGCAACGACGAGCAGCAGTTCACGAACACGCTCGTGAAGGTGCTGAGCGGCGAGCAGCGGAAGGTGTACTTCCTGCAGGGCCACGGCGAGCGAGACATCGCGAGCGGTGATCCCGACGGCTATCAGGTGGTCGTACAGGGTCTCGGATCGGAGAATTTCAAGACCGAAACACTGCCGCTCGCGCAGAAAGCGGAGGTGCCAGCCGATGCGTCCGCGCTCGTCATCGCGGGTCCCAGGACGGATTTGTTCCAGCCCGAGGCGGACGCGATACGGAAGTATCTCGATCGAGGCGGAAAGCTCTTCTGCATGCTGGAGCCTCCGCTGAAGGATCAGCCACCCACTCCAATCCTGTTGGCCGTGCTCAAGGACTGGGGCTTCGACGTCGGTGAGAACGTGGTCGTGGACACCAATCCGATCGGCCAGCTGCTGGGCACCGGCGAACTGGCGCCAGTCGTCATGCAGTACCCGCCGCATCCGATCGTCGCGAAGTTCCGTGGGATCGCCACCGCGTATCCGACCGCACGATCAGTGAAAGCGCTGTCGGCGCCCCCGAACGGCCGAACGCCGCAGACGTTCCTCGAAACCACGGCGGCCGCCTGGGGCGAAACCGACATCAAGGCCATTCTCGACCAGAAGCCGATCGAAGCGAACAAGGACAAGGACCTGATGGGCCCGGTGCCGCTCGGCGCCGCCCTCAACGTCGCGGCTCCGACACCGCCGGCACCACCGGCTGGCAAGGCGCCTGCGGCAGACGCGCCCAAGCCCGAGACGCGAATTGTGGTGGTCGGCGATTCCGACTTCGCGTCCAACAACTTCCTTGGGATTCAGGGCAACCGCGACATGTTCCTGAACATCGTCAACTGGCTCGCACAGCAGGAGAACCTGATCTCCATTCGCCCGAAGGATCCCGAGGATCGACGACTGACCATGAGCGCCGCCGCTCAGCGGAACATCACGTGGCTGTCGTGGCTCGGTATTCCCGCGATCGTGTTTGGTCTCGGGATCGTCAGCTGGGCCCGGAGGCGCGGATGAGAAGCGGCAAAGCGCTGCTTGCCTTGACTGTTGTGTTCGGCGCGCTGCTCGCCTATCTCTATTTCGTCGATTCGAAGAAACCCGTCGGCGACGCAGCGGAGAAGCACGACAAGGTTTTCACGGTCGATGCGTCGAAACTCGAGGAACTGACGGTCAAGGGAACTGCTGGCGAAACCACGACGCTCAAGAAGGAAAAGGCTGGCTGGCAGCTCGTACAGCCGGTCACGGCAACCGCCGACGAGTCGATGGTGTCCGGCATCACCAGCACCCTTTCGACGCTCGAGAACAATGGTGCGGTGGACGACGCGCCGAAAGACCTGGCGCCGTACGGGCTGAGCCAGCCTCGTATTTCGGTCACGTTCAAGTCGCAGGGCGACAAGGCGGCCCACACGCTGCTCCTCGGCAGCAAGACCCCCACGGGCGGCGATATGTACGCTCAGCGCGGCGGGGAAAAGGCCGTCTTCGTCGTTCCGGCATACGTCGAGTCCAACTTCGACAAGAAGACGTTCGATCTGCGTGACAAGACCGTGTTGAAGTTCGACCGGGATGCGGCCTCGCGCCTCGAGCTCGCGCACGGCGATATCAAGTCGGCGTTCGTCAAGAACGGCATGGATTGGATGATGGCGGAGCCAGTCAAAGCGCGCGCGGACTTCAGCGTCATCGAGGGTCTCGTCTCGCGGTTGCAATCGGCGCAGATGATCGGCCTGGTCACGGACAACGCGACCGATCTCAAACAGTACGGCCTCGACGCTCCATCGGCGAGCGCCACCGTGGGTGCAGGCAGTGCACGGGCGACGCTTCTCATCGGGTCTGCGGCGACAGGACAAGACAAGTCCGGCGTCTACGGCAAGGACGCGTCGCGACCACTGGTCTTCATACTGCCCCAGGATCTCGCCGACGAGCTGAAGAAGAACAGCGACGACCTTCGCAAGAAGGACGTCTTCGAATTCAGACCGTTCAACACGACGCGAATCGATATCACTCGCGGCACACAGACCATGGTCTTCGAGAAGACGAAGGGCACCGGAAAAGACGCCGCCGAGAAGTGGCGCCGCGTGGCGCCCACAGCCGGGGATGTGGATGCCGCGAAGATGGAAGCCGTCCTGACCAAGTTCTCGAACCTTCGCGCCCAGTCGTTCGTGGACGCGAAGACGCCGAACGGGCTCGCCTCTCCCCTGATCATGATCAAGGCCGTGTTCGACGAGCTGCACCGGAACGAACAGGCCAGCTTTGGCAAAGTTGGCTCCGACGTGTTCGCTGGTCGGCCCGACGAACCAGGCGCGATGAAACTGACGGCCACCGAGTTCGATGACGCCGTGAAGGCGCTCGATGAGCTCAAGTAGCCGCTTGAGCAGCGGACGTTCGAACGGCCGGATCGTCGGCCAGATCCAGACATCCAGAAGGGCGCAGGGAACTGCGCCCTTCCGCGCGTACGGGCTCTTCGTCCTGGGCTTGGCCACATTCGCCGGGTCCGGCTGTGCGGCGAAGAACGTTCCTCTTGCGACGCCGCCGGTCATCGAGTCTCACGACCGGCACGTCCGCGAGCTGCAGCGGGACCTCGCCACGATTCTCGATACGCCCGCGTTGCGGCACGGCGTGCTGGCTGTCTCGGTGAAGTCGCTCACTCGCGGCGATCAACTGTTCCGCTATCGCGCAGACACGCTGGTGATGCCGGCGTCGAACATGAAGCTCGTGACGCTCGCCGTGGCTGCGGAACGCCTCGGTTGGGACTTCACGTTCGAGACCCTGATCGTGTCCACCGGCGCGCTCGACGCAGATGGCGTGCTCCATGGGGATCTCGTGCTGCGCGGTTCTGGGGATCCCAGCCTTGGGGTTGGCGAGACGCACGCCGAAGAGACACTGGATGCCTGGGCGCACGCGCTGTTCGATCAGGGGATCCGCCGTGTGGACGGACGACTGATTGGCGATGCCCAGGTGATCCCGGGGACAGGCCTGGGTGCAGGCTGGTCGTGGGATTATCTGGGCGCCGCCTACGCCGCACCTGTCGCAGGCCTTCAGATCAACGAGAACGCCGCCCAGGTCACGCTGACGCCGGGTCAGGCGGCAGGAGATCCCGCCACCGCAGTGCTCACGCCGGCCGAGAGCGGATTGAGGGTGCTCAGCTCGGTCAGCACCGCTGCTGTCGGATCTCCCGTCAGTGTCGCCGTCGATCGCGCTCGCGGCGACACCCTCGTTCGCGTTACCGGGTCGATACCCGCGGGAGCCGACGTCATCCGTTATGCCGCCGTGGATCAACCCGCTCTCTACGCTACACGGATGCTGGCCTCAGCACTGACGCGGCGAGGAATCGTTCTGCGAGATGGCGTGGTGACGGCGAACGAACTGGCAACCGCATTGTCTGCAGACCCGGCCGAAACAGTACGTGTGCGGTATCAGTCGCCGCCGCTGGCTGCGCTGGCCGTCACGATGATGAAGAACAGCTCCAACTTGTACGCGGAGACGCTGCTCGCCACATTGGGACGGACGCCCGGCGAACCTTCCACGGTCGAGCGGGGCCGCGTGGCCGTCGCCGAGCAGCTCATGGCGTGGAACATACCCGCCGACGCGGTGGTCGTCAGCGATGGCTCCGGGCTGTCGCGGTACGACTTTGTGACCGCCGACGCGCTCGTCACCATCCTGGAACGGATGTATCAGGACCCGCGGCACAAACTGGCGTGGCTGGCTGCACTGCCCGTCGCCGGAGTGGACGGCACCATGCGCGACCGGTTCAAGGGATCAGCCGCCGCGGGTCAGGTGCGGGCGAAGACGGGAACGATCTCGAACGTGCGGGCCCTCTCGGGGTATGTGCCCACGATTGCGGGCGAGTGGCTGGCCTTCTCGATCATCGTGAACAACGTCACCGCTGCTGGAAAGGAAGTCACTTCGCCGATGGACCAGGCGGTCAATCGGCTCGCTGGGTTCCGCAGGTAGCGTCAGACCGTAGACCGAAGACCGAAGACTGCAGACCGAAGACCCTTAGGAGCGTCCGACCAGCTCACGCGCCGCGCCGAGAATGGCGTCGGGCTCCCCGGTGAGACCTCCGCCCTGCGCGAGCTCCGGCCGGCCTCCGCCCTTGCCTCCAAACCGCTCGATCAGGCCGCGCAACACGACCGCTGAGTCCAGCGCCACGTCACCCGATCGCGCCACAATCAGCAGTGGCGGCGTTTCAGCGTTGAGCAGGCAGGCCACACATCCCGGCGTCGCCACGATGGCCATCGCCAGTGCCTTCAGTCCCTGCGCGTCGAAGCCTTCAATCCGCCGGACCACCAGGCGTCGCCCCCCGGACGATTCGGCGGCGTCGGTCAGCGTTCGCGCCTCGTATCCGACCAGCTGCGACTGCAGCGAGCGCGCGAGCGTGCGCTGTGCCTTGTTCTCTGACTGCAGACGCTCGATGGCCGCTGCCAATTCCGCGGGAACGACCGACAGCTGCCGGGTGACCGCAGCCAGCACGGCGCGCTGCTGCCGGAAGCGCGTGAGTGCGCGGCCGCCGCAGACGAACTCGATGCGTGTGCCGCCCTTGAAGCGTTCGGTGCCGCACACCGCGATGACGCCGATGCCGCCGCTCCTGGAGACGTGCGTGCCACCGCACGCCGACAGATCGAATCCTTCGACGTCCACGAGCCGGAGCGTGCCTTCGCGCAGCGACTCCTTGCGCAAAGGGAGCTGGCGCGCCTCGTCGGCGGAGGCGAAACGAACGCCGACGGGACGATCCTCCCAGACAATCCGATTCGCCTCGGCTTCCGCCGCGGCCACTTGATCGGCCGTGATGGCAATGGCGAGATCGATGGTCGACGAGTCAGCGCCGAGGTGGAAACTCTCCGTGCGCGCATGGCAGATCCGATCGCACGCGGCTGAGAGCACGTGCTGGCCGGTATGCTGCTGCATGTGCTCGAAGCGCCTGTTCCAGTCGATGGCACCGTGCACAGGAACGCCGGAAGGCAGCGCGCGATCCAGCACGTGGGCTACGCGGTCGTCGTCGAGATCCACGACATCGAGCACACGAGCGTCACCGAGCGTCCCGGTATCGAAAGGCTGGCCTCCTGACGTCGGGTAAAACGCCGACACGTCGAGCGTCACGGCCGGACGGCCGCCGACTTCGATCGCATCCTGCACGACCGCGTCGAATTCGGTGAGGTAGGCGTCGCTGTAATACAGACGGGAGGAGGACATGTGAGTAGGGCAATGACGAAGGCAGACTGACGAATGACGATTTACCTTCGGCGTACGAGGAGCGGATCCTGAGCGCCGGCCTCTTCGAACCCCTTGGCCCGTAAGCGGCAGCTATCGCATCGCCCGCAGGGCCCGCCGCCAGGCCGTGGATCGTAGCAGCTGTGTGTGATCCCGTAATCGAGCCCCAACGAAAGACCTGCCTCGATGATCTGCGCTTTCGTCATGTGGAGCAGCGGGGCACGGATGTGAAAACGAGCCCCTTCGACACCGGCGCGTGTGGCGAGGCCGGCGAGATGCTCAAATGCCTCGAGATATTCGGGCCGGCAATCCGGATATCCGGAATAGTCCAGCGCATTGGCGCCGATGCCGATGTCCGTGGAGCCGAGCACTTCGGCCCAGCCGAGCGCGAGTGACAGAAATACCGTGTTTCGTGCGGGCACGTAGGTAATCGGGATCTCCCGGGGATCGATCTCCCGATCTTTGGGCACATCCGCCGTCGTCGTCAGCGCAGAGCCGCCAATCGTCCCTAAATCGACTCGCACTTCCAGGTGTCCGGCAGCGCCCAGCGCTCGCGCCACATTCCTGGCGGCATCGACTTCCAC
>JBKPMA010000050.1:0-4363 GCA_046731935.1 Acidobacteriota bacterium | reverse complement strand
ATTCGAAGTTCGGAGTGCGGAGTGCGGAATTCAATCCGTCCTCCGGCTTCCGATCGAAGCTGCGTATCCGGCGCTCTTCGTTCCGCAGTCCGCACTCGGCAATCCGCATTGCGGTCTTCACCCATCGTATCCCTGCTGAATCGCCGCCGCGTCGAGCGGCAGTGTCGCGATCGTATCCACGGCAGGTAAGACTGGACGCGGCGCGCCCTGCGCGTCGTACGCCTTCAAGTACTTCCGGCAGTGACTGCAGCCGAGCACGCGATAGCGTCCGTCGGCGTTTGCGAACGACCGGATCGCGTCGTGCGCGCAGAACACGCATCGGTCGAGGTCGTACGGCCAATGCACCGTGCATCGTCCGCAGATCGGAAAGAGGTCGCCGTTTACGATCGTCGCGAAATCGGGATAAAGGCCGCAGAGCGGACACCAGCCGCGCTGCCAGTCCTTCATCGGGACGCGCGGTCCCCAGACCTCGGCGCAGCGCGCGAGGAATGGCTTCAGTGCCAGTGCCAGCACGTCGTCGATCATTCCAGGCTCGGAGTCGGGCGGCGGCGTGTAGTGATCGGGATGTGCCGTGCGCGCGAAATAGTCGCGCGCCAGCGGCTCCATGCGATTGCCGTTGCGGGCCAGCTCCTGAAGGGCAGTCTGATCGTAGTGCTCGATCACGCCAGCTCGATGCAGGATGTCCGCGGTCTGACGGAAAACCAACCTGAAATCGGACCAATCGATCAGGAGGTCGTCGAAGTCGATGAGCCGTTCGCCGCGTGCGATGCGTGCGGCGACCTCGGACTCGAGCCGTTGAGGGAGTGGCGTTCGCAGCCGGCTGTGGACGCGCCGCTGCAGCTCGGCCAATTCGATCTGCATGTCGACCGCCGACGCCAGCTCGGGGTGCCGAACCTTCAGCGCGCGGAGCTCCGCGATCTCGCGTGGTTCGACGCGGCCGGGGCGTAGGCGGGCAGGAGGGTCGGCGGGCACGGAGGATTCTGGTCCGGCTGCCGGCTGTTCCGCAACTACGTCACCGGGTGACACCGGGCAGCATCTAAGAAGGGCGGGCCCCAAAAGGGCGCGAATGAGGCGTTTGACCGGGCCGCACGGGCCCCTAGGCCAGCGGATCTGGCCGCTCAACGGTCGAGCGGCCGAAGGGCCAAGCCGTTCTGCTACACTCGACTATTTGAGGGGTTGGAGTGCGCGACGCGCTCGAGCCGCCAGCCCAAACGGTGACGGAGAGACACGAGATGGCTTCTGAAAAGGTGACGGTGATTACGGACGGCAATTTTGCGGACACGGTACTCGGCGCCAAGGTGCCCGTGCTCGTCGATTTCTGGGCGGACTGGTGCATGCCGTGCCGGCGGATCGCGCCGACCGTGGACGCCATCGCGGGTGATTTCGACGGCCGCGCGATCATCGGCAAGATGGACGTGGACGACAATCCGCGTACGCCGGCGCAATACCAGGTGCGAGGCATTCCCACGCTGCTCATTTTCAAGGGCGGTCAGGTCGTCGATTCGGTCGTCGGTTCGCAAGTGACGCGTGAACAGCTTGCGTCACTCATCGAAAAGCACATCTCATGAACGCGACGCGCGAAGTCATCATCATCGGTTCCGGTCCTGCTGGATTGACCGCGGCGCTGTACGCCGCGCGGGCCAACCTCAATCCGCTCGTGATCGAAGGCGTCGAGGCCGGCGGCCAGTTGATGCTGACCTCGCTCGTCGAGAACTGGCCCGGCTATCGCGACGGGATTCTGGGTCCGTCGTTGATGGAGGAGATGCGGGCACAAGCGCTGCGCTTCGGCGCCGAGATCGTCCAAGGCAACATCACCGGCGTGGATCTCTCCATGCGGCCGTTCACGGTCCGCACCGAGGACACGACGTATACGAGCCGCGCGCTGATCATCGCGACGGGCGCGTCGGCGAAGTGGCTCGGGCTGCCGTCGGAGCGGCATCTGGTCGGCCGCGGCGTGTCGAGCTGCGCGACGTGTGACGGCGCATTCTTCAAGAATCGCCCGATCGCGGTCGTGGGCGGCGGCGACACCGCCCTCGAGGAGGCGCTGTTCCTGACCCGGTTCGCGTCGAAGGTGACGGTGATCCATCGCCGCGATCGGCTTCGCGCGTCGAAGATCATGCAGGACAAGGCCCTCGCGCACCCGAAGATCGAGTTCGTGTGGAACACCGTCGTCGAGGACATTACCGACGCCACCCGCAATGAGGTGACCGGTCTCATCGCGCGGAATCTGGTGACCGGGGAGCGCACCGAACTGGCCGTGGACGGCGTGTTCGTCGCCATTGGCCATTCACCGAATACAGTGCACTTCGCAGGTCAGGTGGAGACCGACGCCAACGGCTACATCATCACGCGCGAGGGGACGCGCACCAACGTGCCTGGCGTCTTCGCGGCGGGAGACGTGCAGGACCACGTTTATCGTCAGGCGGTCACCGCAGCTGGTTCAGGGTGCATGGCGGCCATCGACGCGGAGCGCTATCTCGAGTCGTTGCCCGCGCACTCGAACGAAGCGGCGGCCACCACGGCGACGACATAGCAATTTGGGATTGCGGAGTGCGGAGTGCGGAGTGCGGATTTTCACTCCGCAGTCCGTATTCCGAACTCCGAATTGCCGATCCAGCCCCCTCCCACCACTTCGTCCCCGTCATAAAAAACAGCCGCCTGACCCGGTGTGATCGCGCGCTGCGGCGCCTCGAACGTCACTGACGCGCGCCGGTCTTCGTCTGGCTGCACGATCGCCGGGGCAGCCTCGTGGCGCGACCGGATCTGCACATCGAGACGACGGGCCGAGGCGGGCGGGACTCCTGCAATCCAATTGACCTGCTCGACGATGCACGTTCGCCGTTCCAGCGCGCTGGCGGGACCGACGACGACAGCCCGTTCGGCGGCGTCGATGGCCACGACGTAGAGTGGTTCGGTGCTCGAGAGCCCGAGTCCCTTGCGCTGGCCGATCGTGAACCGATGGATACCGGCGTGGCTTCCGACCGTTTGTCCGCCGACGTCGACGATCGGGCCCGCTACGGGCTCATGACCGTGCCGCTCGAGAAATCCCGTATACGCTCCATCCGGCACAAAGCACAGTTCCTGGCTGTCTGCCTTCTCCGCGACCTGCAATCCGAACCGACGGGCGTGATCACGCACGTGCGACTTGGCAAGGCCGCCGACGGGAAAGCGAGCACGTGACAACTGGTCCTGCGTGAGGGCGAAGAGGAAGTACGACTGGTCCTTGTCGCGATCGTGACCGCGGAGGAGCCGATAGCGTCCGCTCGCCTCGTCGTAGTCGACGCGCGCATAGTGACCGGTCGCCAGATGATCAGCGCCCAGCGCGCCCGCCCGCTCGAGCAGCGTCGCGAACTTCAGATCGCTGTTGCAGTGCGCGCAGGGCAGCGGCGTTCGCCCCGACGCGTACTCGGAGACGAAATCGGCAAGGACGGTCGCCTCGAACTGGCGCTCGAAGTTCATAACGTAGTGCGAGATGCCCAGGCGGGCCGCGACGCGGCGTGCGTCAGCCAGATCGTCGAGGGAGCAGCAGCCGCCAAAGCCGTGTCCGGACGCGCCTTCGCGCTGGTCATAGAGCTGCATCGACACGCCCACCACGTCCGCGCCCGACTCAGCGAGCAGAGCAGCGGCAACCGATGAGTCGACTCCGCCCGACATGGCGACCACGATGCGCATTGGTTTGTGAGAGGCGCTACGCCCGCGCAGACACGCGCGTGAGCGAGCGCAGCTTGGCGACGAGTTTCGGCAGTACGCCGATCACGCGATCGACATCGGACTCGGTCGTGGAGGCGCCGAGACTGAAACGCAGCGAGCTCTGCGTACGCGACGGACCGAGCCCCATCGCGCGCAGCACGTGTGACGGCTCCAGCGTACCCGACGAACACGCGGATCCCGTAGATACGGCGATGCCTTCCAGATCGAGCGCGATGAGCAGCGACTCGGCCTCGACGTACTCGAAGCTGATGTTCGTCGTGTTCGGCACGCGCCGATCGCGTGCCCCGTTGACCGTGGTGCCCGACACCGCGTCGAGAATGCCCATCTCGAGCCTGTCGCGCAGTGCGGCGAGCCGCACGGCTTCGGCACCCATCGATTGCGCGGCACGTGCGGCAGCGACACCGAGGCCCACGAGGCCCGGCACGTTCTCAGTGCCCGCCCGCCGCGATCGTTCCTGTCGGCCACCGGTCATCTGTGAGACGAGCCGTACACCGCGGCGGACCCACAAGGCGCCCGTGCCCTTCGGGCCGTAGAACTTGTGACCCGACAGCGCAACGAGATCCGCGCCGAGCGTCGCTACATTGACCGCGACCTTGCCCACGGACTGAACGGCATCCGTGTGGAACAGCGCACCCTCGGCGCGCGCGATCCC
>JBKPMA010000049.1:0-6125 GCA_046731935.1 Acidobacteriota bacterium | reverse complement strand
CGTCGAGGCTGAGTGCAGGCGCACGAGGGATCGGCTGGTGACCGTGAGCCCGTCGTGCGGCCGGAGCAGGGTCACATGGTCCACGACGTTGCCGAAGTAGTCGCGCCGTTCGGCGAGCGACGAGGGTTCGGGATCGATCGCCAGGAAGTGCTCCTGCACGTGCTGACGCTGCAGCTCCCGGGGCCGCAGGCAGGCGACGTGCTGAGAGGTCGAGACCGTCGTCTCGTACTCGTAGCGCGTTTCGTGTTCGATCCGGTACGTGACCAATTCGGCCATTCAGAGGATCGCCGTCGAATGCGTCGGCTCGTAGACGTGGCTGAAAAAGCGCAGCGTCAGCTCGGTCGAGAGTGACAGTGCAAGGGTTTCGGCGTCCTCGAGCACGGCTTCGAGCGAATGTGCACCGCCGAAGAGCTCGCCTTGCCAGACGTCGCGAGTCTCGCATGCCTCGGCCGAGTGCTGCAGTGCCACGGCCATTTCGGTCATGCCGCCGCCCGGAAGCGCCTTCGCGTGCTTCGCGAGCCGCGCAAGCTGGAACGCTGCCGCACGCGGATTCCGCTGGTCGGCCGTCAGCAGATGGGCCACGCCCAGCCATTCGGGGTGCCGCATGTAGCGCGCGCGATACGTGATGAGGCTGTCTGAGAGATCCAGCAGCCACTCGAGCAGCAGTGCGTCTTCGAACAATCCTGACTCTGCGACGTCGCGCACCGTCGTCGCGATGTACAGGAGGCGTTCTAGATGGCGGCCGAGGCTGAGGAAGCGCCAGCCGTCGTCGCGCGTCATGTGCGCGGTTTCCAGGCCGCCTACAGCGACGAGCGCGATGATGACGCGGTCGAGGTGCTCGAGCGTGGCGGTGAGGGAGCCGTGCGAGGCGCCCGTTGCGTCCTCCGCGAGGCGGCTCAGGAGCCGCCAGTTGTCGGACGACAGCCGATCGCGCACCGCACTCGCCGCGCGCACGGTCTGAATGATGTTGAATGTCACGCTCTGCGTCTTGTCGTCTACGAGCCCTCGAACGAGTGCGCGCTCCAGAGCGTCGGAGCCGCTACCTGCCGCATCCGCGGAGCCCCAACCGTCTTCAGGGTCGAGCAGCCCCTGACGCACACAGGTCCGCACGATCGGCTGGGCCATGGCGAGCGGCAGCGCCTCGGCGTACGGCAGGCGGGTGATCACGGCGCGCAGCAGCCGTGCGCAGTTCTCACTGCGCTCAGCGTAGCGTCCCATCCAGAACAGATGTTCCGCGGAGCGGCTCGACACGATGCGTTCGCTGCGGTTGATGTCTTCGGGTCGGAGCCGTCCCTGGAGTAAGGAGAAGCGCGGAACGGGAGCGTCCGAGAGCACCCAGGTGTCCTTGCTGCGCCCGCCGCGTTGACTCGAGACGATCTGCCGCTCGCCGCCCGCAATCCGTGCCAGGCCGCCCGGCATCACCCGATAGTCGCCGCGTCCATCGTTCACGAGGAACACACGGAGCATCAGCGCTCGCCCGCAGATGTGCCCCTGTTCCCATGACGGCGCGTGCGACAACGGCACGTACTCCTCGACAACGAATTCTTCGGGCGTCGCGAGGAGCCGATCCGCCCAGGCCGCGCGTTCCGCCTCGTCGAGGCTGTCAACAAACACTGGCTGGAAAGCCGCCCGCGGAAACGCTGACTTGACGACTGACGTCTGCAGGCGCGGAAGCACGTCTTCGAGGGCCGCCGGTTCTCCGCACCACCAGGTAGCGATGGACGGCAGCTTCAGTGTCTCGCCGAGCAGCCGTTCCGACGCACCCGGCAGGAAGGCGAACAGCGCCGACGACTCGAGGATGCCCGCGCCCAACGCATTCGCGACGAGCACGCCGCCGGCGCGCCACGCCTGCACGAGCCCCGGGATCCCGAGCGCCGAGTCCGCACGCAGCTCCACCGGATCGCAGAAGTCGTCGTCGAGACGACGCAGGATGCCGTGAACGCGCTCGAGACCGTTGACCGTCTTGAGATAGACGCGATCGTCGCGCACGGTCAGGTCGCTGCCTTCAGCAAGCGTGAATCCGAGGTAGCGCGCGAGGTAGGCGTGCTCGAAGTACGTCTCGTTATACGGGCCGGGCGTCAGCAGAACGATGTGCGGAACCTCCGCGGCGGAGGGAGCACATGCGAGCAATGTTTCCTGGAGCGTCCGGAAGAACGACGCCAGCATGTGGACGTGCATTTCGCGAAACGCGTCCGGAAACAGCCGCGAGATCGTGATCCGGTTCTCGAGCGCGTAACCGGCGCCCGACGGCGCCTGAGAGCGCGTGCCCACGATCCGCCATCGTTTGTCAGGTCCTCGTGCGAGGTCGAAGGCGACCTGGTGCAGATAGCACCCACCAGGCGGGACGATGCCGTGACACGGACGAAGGAAGCCTGGGTGACCGAACACCAGCGCCGCCGGTACGCTGCCGTCCTGCAGGAGCTGCTGCGGCCCATACAGATCGGCCATCACCGCGTTCAAGAGTCGAGCGCGCTGGCGCAACCCGTCAGCCAGCGTCTCCCATTCTGCCGCCGGCACGAGGAGCGGGAGGACGTCCAGACCCCACGGACGCGAGGCCCCTCCAGGATCGGCGTAGACGTTATAGGTGACACCGTTCTCGTGAATCTGTTGCGCGACGCGGGCCTCGGCCGCGCCGAGCGCCTCCGCGTTCCAGGCGGCGTGTCTGGCGAATGCGTCCCAATGGGATCGGAGCGTCGCCCCGTCGGTGCGCAGCTCGTCGAAATGACCGGGCGGCACCTCATAGCCGCCGAGCAGATCGGCAAGTGGCAGGCGCAGTCGATCGATCGTCGGTATCGGCGACGGGACGTCCGTCATCGTTGGTCAGGTGCGCAGATCGAGCGTGTACGGGAACTCCCGGCTGCGTTCGGGCGGCGCCACAGGGCGGGTGCCTGGAGTATGACCCATCGGAAAGAAGCGTGCGAGGCGGCGGCTCTCGGCTTCGTAGCTGTTGACCGGGAATTGCTGATAGTTCCTGCCGCCAGGGTGCATGACGTGGTACTGACAGCCGCCGAGCGACCGGTCCATCCAGGTATCCACGATATCGAAGGTCAACGGCGCGTGCACGGGAATCGTGGGGTGGAGCCCTGAAGGCGGCTGCCAGGCCCGGAACCGGACGCCTGCCACGTACTCTCCGTTCCGACCGGTCGGGTGCAGCGGCAGCGCGCGGCCGTTGCAGGCCACGACCGTGCGGTCCGGTGTGAGTCCGGTCACGAGCACCTGGAGGCGCTCGACCGACGAATCCACGAAGCGGACTGTTCCCCCGGCCGTGCTTTCCTCGCCGAGCACATGCCATGGCTCCAGCGCCTGGCGCAGTGTCAGGTGGACCCCTCGAGTCGCCATCTCGCCGGCCAGCGGAAAGCGGAACTCGAAATGCGGCGCAAACCACTGCGGGTCGATGGCATAGCCCTGCCGCCGCATGTCCTCGACGATGTCCTCGAAGTCGAGACGCACGAAATACGGGAGCATGAATCGATCGTGGAGCTCGGTGCCCCAACGAGTGAGCGCGGTCTCGTATGGCGTCCGCCAGAAGCGCGCGATCAGCGCGCGCAGCAGCAGCTGCTGCGCCACACTCATGCGTGCGTGAGGGGGCATTTCAAATGCGCGCAGCTCCAGCAGCCCGCGCCTGCCAGAGGCCGAGTCTGGGGAGTACAGCTTGTCGATGCAGAATTCCGCGCGGTGCGTGTTGCCTGTGACGTCCACGAGCAGGTGCCGGAGCGCGCGATCGACGAGCCAGGGCGGTGCGTCTGTCGCTCCAGGCGCCAGCCGATCCAACGCGATCCCCAGCTCGTACACGCTGTCGTACCGGGCTTCGTCGACGCGCGGCGCCTGGCTCGTCGGACCGATGAACAGGCCCGAGAACAGGTACGACAGCGACGGATGGTTGTGCCAGTACGACAGCAGGCTCCGCAGCAGATCCGGCCGCCGGAGCAATGGACTGTCGACGGCAGTGGGCCCGCCGATCACGATGTGATTGCCACCGCCGGTGCCCGTGTGGCGCCCATCGAGCATGAATCTCTCGCTGGTGAGACGCGACAGGTGCGCTTCCTCGTACAGGGTCGTCGTGTGTTCGACGACTTCGGTCCACGAGTGGGCTGGCTGGATGTTGACCTCGATGACGCCCGGGTCTGGCGTGATGACGAATTCCGCGAGCCGGTGATCGTGCGGCGGTGGATAGCCTTCGAGCAGTACCGGCATGCCGACGTCGGCGGCGGTCGCTTCGAGAGCGGCCACGAGCTCCAGATACGCGTCTGCCGTCGAGAGCGGCGGCATGAAGATGTAGAGCACACCGTTTCTTGGTTCCACGCACAGGGCCGTGCGGATCTGTGCGGTGGCCGATTCGCCACGCGAGGGAACGACGGGTGCGGCCGTGGCCTGGCCGTGCGACTGCAGCCGCGCGAGCGGCACGCCTCGCAGAGACGCGTGGGGAGGAAGTGCCTGGCGCGGCGCGGTCGGATCCAGCGATTCGAGGTAGCTCCGATCGATCGGCGCCGACCATGGCAGCGAATCAAGAGGCAGGCGATAGCCCATGGGCGAGTCGCCTGGGATCAGATACAACCGGTCGTCGCGAAGGAACCAGGGTCCGGTCCGCCAGCGTGGTCCGCGGTTGGCGGTGTTCCGTTCCAGCGGGAGCGCGAAGCCGACGGTCGCGCTCAGGCCCTGTGAGAAGACGCGGCGCAGCCGCTCGCGCTCGAGCTCGTCATCGAGCCGCGCGTCGAAGGGATCGACGTTGACGGGAAGCCTCCGCTCGCGCCACAGGTAGTACCAGACATCTTCGTAGCCAGGCTGCACGTGCTCGTCCGTGACGCGGAGACGCGTCGCGAGGGCGCGAATGAAACGCTCCGCGTCATCGGGTCCGTGGCCGCGTGGTTCGTGCTCGTTCGCGAAGAGATCGGCATCGCCCCACGCCGGCTCGCCATCGCGGCGCCAGTAGCACCCGAGCGCCCAGCGCGGCAACTGCTCTCCCGGATACCACTTGCCCTGGCCGAAGTGGACGAACCCGTTGGCGCCGTAGCGCCGTCGAAGCCGCCAGAGCAGATCCGCGGCGAGAAATCGTTTCGACGGACCGAGCGCCGCCGTATTCCATTCATCTCCGTCTCGATCCTCGGCCGACACGAACGTCGGCTCACCGCCCATCGTGAGGCGGACGTCGTGTTTCTGCAGCTCACGATCGATCTCGCGTCCAAGATCGAGCACGGCGTTCCACTGATCGTCGGTATAGGGTTTCGTGACGCGCGGCGATTCGAACACGCGCGCCACCGACATGGCGTGGTGGAACTCGACTTCGCATTCGTCCACCGCGCCGGTGATCGGTGCGGCGCTGGCAGGCTCTGGGGTGCACGACAGGGGAATGTGTCCTTCGCCGGCCAGCAGTCCCGACGTCGGGTCGAGGCCGACCCAGCCGGCGCCGGGCAGGTACACTTCGCACCACGCATGGAGATCGGTGAAATCGGCGGATGCGCCCACCGGTCCATCGAGCGCCTTCACATCCGGGGTCAGTTGAATGAGATAACCAGAGACGAACCTGGCCGCCAGACCGAGGCGCCGCAGCAGCTGTACCAGAAGCCAGGCGCTGTCGCGGCATGACCCGCGGGCGAGTTCCAGCGTCTGCTCCGGCGTCTGCACACCAGGCTCCAGGCGAATGACGTAGCCGACGTCCTGCTGCAGCCGCTGATTGAGGCCGACGAGAAAATCGATCGTTCGCGTCGGCTCGCGAGCGATGCCTGCCAGGTACGCGTCGAATCGGGGCGAGCCGTCAACCGTTCGCAAGTACGGCTGCAGTTCGTGAAGCTGCCAGTCTTCGTATGAAAAAGGGAACGACTCCGCGTCGGGCTCGAGAAAGAAGTCGAACGGATTGTAGACGGCCATCTCGGCCACGAGATCGACTTCGACGCGAAACTCGTGCACAGGCTCCGGAAACGTCAGACGTGCGAGGTAGTTGCTCTGGGGATCCTGCTGCCAGTTGATGAAGTGCTGAGATGGCGTGATGCGCTGCGAGTACGACACGATAGGAGTACGGCAGTGCGGCGCCGGCCGCAGACGTACGACCTGCGGTGACAGCTGCACCAGCCGATCGTAGCGATACGAGGTGATGTGATTCAGCGCGACGTGAATGGACACGCGTGGCA
>JBKPMA010000048.1:0-11263 GCA_046731935.1 Acidobacteriota bacterium | reverse complement strand
CGTTGAAGCTGTCGCCCTTTTCGATGACTCTGGACGCCTCGAAAATTGCGGTGACTTTGTCGTTCGTGAGGATTGCCGGGTCCATCAACTTCGCGAGAAACGCCCGTCCCTCGTCGCTCACGACCGGATTCTTGAGCTCGTGGATGCTGCTCAACTTGGCCCGGCATTGATTGATGTCATCCCACAACGCTTGCCCGCTCCAGGCGCCGATGTCCGCTTTGCGATACCCCAGGCCGAGGAACCCTCCCTTCGACCCGAATCCCGCGCCGATGTCCTGAATCATCGCGAACGGCTTGGAACACGTGCCGTCCGGGTTTTTCTTGTCATCGGGGCAGACGAGCCGCTGGTTGCCTGGCTTGTTGTCACCGTGGGTCATGAACGCCGCGAGGAGCCGCAGCGCGTCTACCTGTGCGCGTGGAGCTCCGCCGGCGGATTCGCTGATCTGTCCGGTCTCGTTCCAGCTGAAGCCGCCGCAGCGGGCATCCGATGCTTCGCGATCCCCGGAGCAGTTGATGTTGTCCACCTTGATCTTCGAGCCCGCGAACTTGATCTCGATCACCGCGTTCGCGTACGTGCGCGTGGATCGCGAGCCTCCAAGACTTGCGGCGATCTGCTTCGCCCGTTCGACGTCTGCAGGCTTGTCCTTGTCGAGACTCCCGGTCTGGTCACGGAAGCTTTTGTAGACGCCCCATGGATCCTTCGGGCAATTGAGGCAGGTGACGCGGACTGGATAGTCGTTGTCTGCCTTGAATCCGAGCAGCCACATGAGACGCGTGCCCATCACCTCGGCATAGATCTCGGGATTGGCATTCGGTGTGTCGCCGTATTTGACCTTCAGCTCTTTCTGCCGGACCGTGCACTCCGCGCACGGCTGCTCGGTGGTCGCGCCGCCGCACAAAAACTTCGGCGTCATGCCGCCCACGACGTTCTTCAAGGTGGGCTCGACGAAGCGGCAGGTGACCGCCTGGTTGAACGTGAACGACTCGCCGCCCTGAAGGCCATCCTTGATCTGCGCGGGCGTCAGCGAGGCGAGGCGGTCGTGCTGTTCGGCGTCCCAGACCTGCGATCTCGCGACGATCTGGCCGCGCTCGGCCTCAGTGGTCCCCTGTGTGGCCGGAGGCCCTTCCTGGATGTCCACTCCGACGTTGTGAGCCGACCGACAGCCAGCCAACAGGGCGATCGCGCTCAGCACGATGCCTACGACTCTCAGCGAAATGCACGCTCGCACCTTCGCACCTCCGCGCGCCACCACTGGGTTCAGGCACATGGCGCATGCGGCACCGTACAACCCGCGCCGCGCACGTATCGTCCGCACCTCGCGGCCGCATCTTGCTGGCGGACCCAGCGTCCGCAGCTTATGGCTTACACCCAGTAACCGACTTGATTTCCGCAATCCGGCTCATGAAGGTATCCGTCCACTCCTTGAGTGCGGCCGCCTTCACGTCCGGAACGTGCTGGTCCGACAGGCGCTTGATCTGCTCCTGGTCCATCTCATCGAAGCGTGCGACCTTGAAGATGGCTTCGACCGTGGGACGATCCAGCTTGGCCAGGCGCTCGACAAGCAGTGCCTGCGCGGCGGCGAAGACCTTCGGATCACCGTCGAGCGGATGCAGCAATTCGCACGTCCCCGACTTGAACACCGTCTGCGTTGCCCAATGCTTGTAGCGGCCGCGCGAGTTCTCGCCGAGGAAAGTCTTCGGCTTACCAAACGTGGAGCCGAGGTCCTGGACCAGGATCATCGGCTGCTCACACACACCTGAATGATCGTCGTCGTTCTGCCACTTCGCGCAGGCAACGCGGTTCTGCTGTGGAACCGCGTTGTGGTAGTTGATGAGACGAAGCGCGAGGCGGTACGCGTCGAACTGCACCCGCTGCTCCTGGCTCCAACCGTTCCTGTAGAGATTGGCTGCATCGGTCCAGTTCCAGTACTCCTCGCCATTGGCCTTGAGCGCATCGAACGGGTGCTCCCGTTCTACGGAGACCACCTTGAAGACCGTGCCGTGGTCAGCAGGCTTCCCGGTGTTGTTCTTCTGCTTGTCCTGAAACGGCCTGGCGCCGCACCCGACGCATTCCGCACCTCCTGCCGAGTACGCGCGGTCGGCCACGAAACCGAGCACCCACATGAAGCGGGTGCACGCGACTTCGGTGAAGACCTCGTTGTAGCGCGTGTTGTGACCGGGAAACGGCGGGTCGAGATACTTGACCTTCAGCTCGTCTGGCTTGAGCTTCTTCTGTTCGCCATTGGCCTGAACGTCAACGAGCTGACCTCGTTTCTCGCCGTCCTTGTTGGTATCGAGCACGACTGATGTCGTGCCCGTGATCGCCAATGGCTTGCCGTCCCGTCCAAGGAAGCCGCGCTCGGCGTTCATCGGCCAGCAGCGAAACTTCAGGCTGACGCCCGGAACTTTGCTGTACGCGTAGTGCGGCTTGAAGAAGCAGATCGGTTGATCGTCCGCGGTGAAATACAAGAATCGCTTCGAGTCGTCGCCGGCGACGAAGTCGGGGCCCATCGTCACCTGCTCGGCGGTGAGCGTTGGCTGCGGCAGGACCAGCGTCGCGTTCTTCACGCACTCGAGCTGCTGTTGCGTCGTGAGCTTGTCTTTGTCTGGTACCGCGCACGACGCGCCCTCGGCCACGGCATGAGCACTCCAGACGGCAAGTGCGACGCCGATCACCCGCAAGAACGAACGCATGATGTCCTCCTGTGCGCACGCGCACGTCTCATCAGAGCCGTAGGGCGCTAACCATAGCGCAACTGGACGGCACTCGTGACGCAGTTCGTGCGGCGTACCTCGGCTCAAGCTGAGGTAGCGCGGTGCTGTGCTGGAGGTTGGTGCGCGCGCCGCAGAGTTCGTTGCAGCTGAGCGGTGCCCTTGAGGATGGATTACCGTCGCGCTGGTTCCGCTATGCGTCCATGTGATCGGCGAAGTAGGTCGCGACTGCCGCCTGAGCAGGGGCGACTTGCTGCCGCACTTTGTCTTGCTCGGCAGGCGTGAGCGGCGCAAACGCACGCGCCAGGCGGATGTTCTCATCCAGAAATTCGCGCTTCGGCATGCCGACAACGGCTGTGCTGACCGGCAGACTGAGCGCGTAGCGCAGCAGTGACTCCATGTTCGTCTGGCCCGTGCCCGACCCGACGAGCTTCTCCTGCGCGGTCACCTTCATACAGACGATGCCGAGACCTTTCTTCGTGGCCGCTGCGAGCGCGAGCTCCTCGAAGCGATTCGCCCGCGCGGGGTTCATCGCCATCTGGACGGCGTCGAGGTCGTTGTGCTCGATTGCGCGCGCCATGACCGCGCCGTCGGTGTGGCTCGTGATACCGACGCAGCGGGTGACCTTCTGATCGCGCAGTTGATAGAGGGCTTTGAGCACGCCGTCGGCCGCTTCGATCCGTGCCAGATCGTCCGCGTCGCCCAGGCTATGGACGTGAATCACATCGAGATGATCGGTCTGCAGCCGCTTCAGGCTTGCCTCCACGATGCGAAGGGCTCCGTCCCTATCGCGAGCCGATTCGGGGATCTTGGTTGCAAGCGTCACGTCCTTCCGGCGCGTCTTCATCACGAGGCCGACTCGGCGCTCGCTCTCGCCATTGCCGTAGCCGACCGCCGTATCGACATAGGTGATACCGCTGTCGATGGCGTGATTCAGGACCGCAGCCGATTCCTGCTCGTCGCGGTACATCAGGAACCGGCTCCCGCACCCGAACGCAAGCACAGACACTTGAAGCCCCGACCGCCCGAATTGCCGATGCGGCAGCGCTCCTTGCGCCTGGACACCGCCGACGGCCGTGGCCGCGGCCGCGAGTGTCGTGGCTTCGAGGAATCTGCGGCGAGAGATCGGCTCGGTCATGATCAGGCTCCTTCAGGCTGCGGACCCACTGAGCACGTCGTGCAGCAGCTCGGCAGGACTCACCGTTGCGGGACCGAATTTGCCGACAACGATGCCGGCCGCGTGGTTGGCGAGGCTCGCCGCCTCCGCCGATGATGCGCCCGCCGCGAGTGCGAGTGCAAGCGTCGCGACGACCGTGTCGCCGGCGCCCGTCACATCCGCGACTTCCCTGGCAGTCGAGGGCAGATGTCCTTCGTGCGTCTGGTCGAGCAGCCAGACCCCGTGTTCGCCGCGTGTCAGCAGCACACCCTCGCAGCCTGCCACGTCGCGGAACGCGCGTGCCGCCGTCCGCGCATCCTCCGCGGTGCGAATGCGGCTGTGCGTCGCGATTTCCGCCTCGTGATGATTGGGCTTGATGAGAGTCGCACCCCGATAGTAGGAGAGATGCGGAATCTTCGGATCGACGAGCAGAGGGATCGACCGCGTGCGCGAGACGCTGACGAGCCGCGCCATCAGCGTCGGAGTGATCGCGCCTTTCAGATAGTCCGACACGACGATGGCGCCGACGGCGGAGGCGAGGACGCTCACGCGATCGATGAGCGCCGCCTCGGCGGCTCCAGCGGCTTCGGCGTCTGTCTCGTAGTCCACGCGGGCGACCTGTTGGTTGCGGGTCGTCACCACGCGAACTTTGGTCGTGGTGCGTCTCGTCTCGTCGACGACGAGGCCCGAGACTCCGATCTTGTTGCCGCGGAGCGCCGACGCGAGGCGTTCTCCGGCCGCGTCCTGTCCGATCAGCCCCGCGAGCTCGACACGCCCACCCAGATCCGCGATGTTGTGGGCGGCGTTGCCGGCACCGCCGATTCGATTCTCTTCGTGATCGAACGCCACGATCGGCACTGGAGCTTCGGGTGAAATCCGGTCCACGCGACCGACCAGGAACTGATCGAGCATGACGTCGCCCACGACGAGGACGTGTGCGCTGGCAAAGCGCTCGACCAGCGCCCGCGCGCGGTCCACGCTGACGTCAGGCAGTTGGGAAAGGCTCATGGCAGGTCGGTGCGCTCGCCGGCGAATGGAAGCGTGATGAGCACGAGCAGCAGCATCAGGAACTCGGAGTCGCCGAAGTTGTATTCGAAGAGGCCGGCCGCCAGCATGCCAACCATCCCGGCCAATGCCGAGGCCGTCAACCAGCGGAACCGCGCATGCCGATGCAGCCGCGCGAGGTCGAGCAGCGTGACCGCCACGAACCACAGCCAGGCAAGCAGCGCCGGAAGTCCGCGTTCGGCCGCGATCTGGATCGGGACGTTGTGGAGGTGAGGATTCACACGCTCGACGGCCAGCGGATCACGGTACGCGGCGTACAGGCGCTGCACCATGTTGGGCCCGACACCCGTCAGCGGGTGTGTTGCGATCATCGAGCGGCCCTCACGCATCATCGCGATCCGATCCCGGTTGGTCGGATCGTTGGGATCGAACATGGAGTGGAACCGATCCGTGAGCCGCGACGGTGCGGCGGCGAACACCAGGACGACGGCCACCGGCACGATCGGGACGAGGCGGACGTCCTTCATCGCCAGCAGCAGCATCGTCGCCGCCACGGCGCCCACCCAGGCACTCCGCGTGAACGTCAGGACCAGCGCGACGAAGAGCGCCGGCATGACCATGGCGGTCCATGCGCGGTCGCGCGAGCCGAAGAGCAGGTGCGCGATGCCTGCGCCGATGACGAGCAGCAACAGGCCCGAATACGTCATGTAGTGGCCGAGGGCGCCCTGTGGCCGCTGGCCAAGCGTGTTGTAGTTCAGCAGACCGTACTGAACGATCCCGAGTGCCGCGCTGATCGCACCAACCGTGATCACCACTTTCAGCACAGTGGTCGCCCGGGCCCCGCGGCCGAACTGGTAGACCATCGGCACGATCAGAAACAGCACGAGCTGCTTCGAGTCGATGAAACTCGTGCGCGGGTCCGGCGAGAACGCTGCGGACACGAGCGTCAGCGTGGCGTACACGACCAGTGGCCAGAACAGGCGCGGAACTTCGATCCGTTCGTCATGGATGAAGACGAACAGTCCCCAGCAAATCAGGGTGAGGGCCAGGAAGATGTCGGCGACCGCGATGGAAAACTGGAGGGCGCCGGCAAAAATCAGCAGGCCGGCGACTCCGGCCTGTTCGAGGCGATCGCGTGGCGGCACGCCAGCGGCAAGCGTCACACCGCGCATCCTACTGCACTATCGCTGGAACCGGCGCGAGATGCAGTCGGCCGCGCCGGAGGGCGCGTTCTGCGGCCTCGAGAACGCGCTCGGGGCTGGTGTGCTGCAGACATCGAAAGTCACCGGGCGCGCAGACTCGCTGATCGCAGGGACGGCACGGAAGCGGTCCCGGTTCCACACATTCCGTGACCAAGTGCACGGGACGCCACGGCGCTGATCGTTCCGGCAGGGTGGGGCCGAAGAGCGCCACGATCGGTGTCGTCGTCGTGGAGGCGATGTGAAGCGGACCGCTGTCGCCGCCGATGAACAACGCCGCCCGCCCGACGAGGGCGCGCAGTTCCGGCAGGTCGAACTCGCCGATGCGCACGATACGGTCCGCCACCTCCGGTACGCGCGCGCGGGCCTGATCGGCCACACGCCGTGCCGCTTCCGGTTCCGACGGACCTGACGTGAGTACGACACGACGCCGGACGCTCCCGGATGCAAGCCCCGCGGCGAGTGCGGCGAAGGATTCACTCGGCCATCGGCGGAACGGGTTTCCCGCGCTCACGTGGATCACGACGAGCTCGTCGTCGGGACCGACGCCGGCCTCGGTCAAGCGTGCCTCCACTGCTCGCCGGCTATCCTGCCGCTCCGACATCTCCGTGGGATCGCTGTCAGGGGTGATCGAGGGCACGTCGAGCCGCTCGAGGAGATCCCACTGGTTCTCGACCGAATGTCTGGCGCGAAGCTCCCGGGGCCGCGACACGCGTTCCGTGTACATCCAGCTCCGGCCCGGGATCGTGTAGCCGATCCGGCGTGGCGCTCCACTGGCCCACGCGAGCCACGACGCGCGCGGACCTCCGTGGAAGTCGATCACCAGGTCGAAGCGCCGGCGACGGAGCGCCGCCGCGAGGCGGAGGTCGTCGGCAATTCGCCGCAGCCCCCGCGAGCGTGGGGCGATGAACACGTCGTCCACATGCGGGTTGCCGAGGACGACCGGTGCGGCGCCGGGTTCGACCAGGTATGCGAGGCGTGCGTCGGGAAATCGCCGGCGGAGCGCCCGCAGGGCGGGCGTCGTGAACACGACGTCGCCGACCAGTCGCAGGCGGATCAGCAGAATGTGCATCGGGCGGGGCGGTCCCGCGTCAGGGCTCGATCGTGGCGTTGTCGATCAGCATGTCGGGAACGTCATCCACGATGGCGTAGACGCGATGGCACTCGCCGCACTTGAACGCCGTGTCATTTTTCACGAGCGTCAAAGGTTTGCGGCATTTCGGACAAGCCAGGATTTCGAGCAGTGAGCGATCCAGCGGCACGATGGGCCCCCTCGGGTGATTTGGCCACTATATCAGGGGCCGCCGCCCCGGCCGTATCGCGTGTGGATGCCGCACACCGACTCATGAAACAATGCGAAGAATGGCAGATCGCCTGTGGTGTTTCGTTGCGGCGGCGGTGCTGATGGCGAGTCCCGCCGTGGCACAACAGGCGCCTGCGTCATCGCCGTCAGTCGGGCGCCCAGCCGGAAACGGCGTTGCCGCGGCCTACTATCAGTTCCTGCTCGGCCGTCACTACGAGAGCGACGGAGACGTGGATCGCGCGATTACCGCGCATCGCGCAGCCGAAAAACTGGATCCGGCATCGGCCGAAATCCGCGCCGAGCTGGCCGCGCTCTTCGCCCGCCAGTCACGGCTGAACGATGCGGGCGTCGAAGCTCGGGCCGCACTCGCCATCGACCCGTTGAATCGTGAAGCCAACCGGGTGCTCGGCAGTATCGCCGCCGCATCCCTCGAAGACGGACGGCGGGGCACTTCTCCTGCGGTCGAGGAAGCCATCGGCTATCTCGAGCGCGCGCGTCGCGGCGGACTCGACGAGGATGCGTCGCTCGACATCACGCTCGCGCGTCTCTACACACGCGCCGGACAGAACGACAAAGCCATCGGGGTGCTCACCTCACTGGTACAACGGGAGCCGATCGGAGAGGCCTATCTACTGTTGGCAGAGGCCCATCAGGCTGCCGGTCACCCTGATCTAGCGGCCCGCGCGCTCGAGGCCGGCGCCGACGACAATCCCCGTCTGCTCGCGTCACTCGGCGAGCTCTACGAACGTCAGCAGCAGTGGGACAAAGCCGCCGACGCGTACGGCCGCGCCGTCGCGCTGACGCCGCACCTGACCGATCTGAAGATGCGATGGGCGAGTGCGCTGCTCAACCAGCCTGGCGACGAGTCCAGCATGCGCGCGCAAGGTGTGCTGAAGGATGTCGTCGCGACGCAGCCGACCAACGATCGCGCCTTCTATCTGCTCGCGCAGGCTCAACGGCGATCGCACGACTACGATGCCGCCGAGGCGAGTGCGAAGCGTGTCGTCGCGCTCGATCCGAAAGGACTCTGGGGGCCGTTCGCGCTTGCGCAGGTATACGAGGATCAACGGCTCTACAAGCAGGTCGTCGAGACGTTGAAACCGGCGGTCGCCGACTGGCAGCCGTCTGGAGACATGCCCGCGCGCCAGGGCTTGATCGTCCTGACACATCTGGGCTTCGCGCAGATGCAGTTGGGACAGCACACCGACGCGATTGCGACGTTCGAGCGTGCGCGTGCGTTGTCGCCCAGCGACAGCACCTACGATCTCTACCTGACGCAGGCCTACCTTGGCGCCCGCCGGTACGACGATGCGTTGAAAGTGGTCGGTCCGCTCAGAGCACGGCGGCCGAGCGATCCGCGTGTCGCGCAGCTGCAGGCGCGCGTGCTCGCCGCAGCAGGCAAGCGCGATCAGGCCGTCGCCGTCCTGCGGGACACGGTGAAGAACAATCCAGATGTGACGGCGGCGTATCTCTCATTGGCCGACGTCCTTTCCGAAGCCTCGCGCACCGACGAAGCGCTCAAAGTGCTCGAGGACGCGTCTGCGCGGTTTCCCGACGACGTGAGTGTGCCGTTTCAGCGTGGTGCACTCTACGAGCGGGCAAAGGATTACGATCGCGCCGAACGATCGTTCCGCGACGTGCTGGCACGCGATCCGCTGCACGCGCCCGCCCTCAATTATCTCGGCTACATGTTCGCGGATCGCGGCGAGCATCTGGACGAAGCCGTCGATCTCATCGAACGCGCCCTCAAGATCGATCCCGGTAACGGGTCGTACCTGGACAGCCTCGGCTGGGCGTACTTCAAGCAGAAGAAGCTGGATCGCGCCGAGCAGGCGCTCGCCGGCGCCGCCGATCAACTGCCCGCAAATTCGGTCGTACAGGATCACTTCGGCGACGTGTTGAGCGCCCTGGGCAAGCCGCGCGAAGCCGTCCAGGCCTGGGAGCGTGCCCTGGCTGGCGATATGGAGTCGCTCGACCGCTCGGTGGTCGAACGCAAGATTCGCGGCGCGCAGGAGCACGGCGCTCGGTGACGGCTGCGTCGCGGAGCCGGGCCGCAATAGTCGCGGCGCTGGCCCTGTTGATGCTGCCCGCGTGCGCGGAGCGTTCGATCGTTCTTCCCACCGGCGCTGGCGAACCCATCACGACTGGCGCAGCGATCGCCGCGGACGCGTTCGGACACTGCCAACAGCTGTCCACGTTGACCGCAGAAATTCGTCTGTCGGGACACGCCGGGCGTCAGAAGCTGCGCGGCCGGCTGATCGCAGGCTTCTCGAAGCCGGCGTCCATCCGCCTCGAAGCGGTCGCGCCGTTCGGTCCGCCCGTTTTCATTCTTGCCGCGACAGCTGCCGACTCCACGCTGGTGCTTCCGCGCGATGCGCGCGTGCTTCGTCAGGCAGCGCCGGCAGATATCCTCGAAGCGCTGGCTGGCATCGCCGTCTCACCAGGAGATCTGCTGCCGCTGCTGGCGGGGTGCGTCCCATCCGACCGTCTGCCTGATGAAGGACGGGCTCATGGACCGGACTGGGTCTCGCTCTCGTCTGGCGGCTGGACGTCATACCTTCAGCGGCGCGGAGCAGGCTGGCAGCTTGTTTCGATCACGGGACCGAAGGTCGTGGCGGAATATTCAGCGTTCACAGGCAATAGCGCCGGCGTGCTGCGCTTGCACGAGTCCACGACCAGCGCAGCGAAAGCCCAGGTGGAGCTCTCGCTTGCGTTGTCGCAGGTGGAACTGAACGCGCCGGTGCCGCCGGCGGCCTTTGAAGTTTCCGTACCGGCAGACGCGTCTCCCATCTCTCTCGAGGAGCTCCGCCAGTCGGGACCGATGCGCGACCAGCCGTCTCGCGGAGCCGCGCAGTGAGGGTCGTGGAAGTCCGGGCCTACGCAAAGATCAATCTCGACCTTCGCATTGTCGGACGACGGCCCGATGGTTTCCACGAACTCCGGACGATCTTCCAATCGATCGCGCTTCACGACACGCTCGTGGTGCGGGCGTTGCGCGGCGTCTTCGGCATCACGTGTGACATGCCGGGCGTGCCCGTCGATCGCACGAACCTCGTGTGGCGTGCGGCGGATGCGCTGTGGAAGGCCGCGGGCCGGCGGGGACGGGTGCGGGGCGCGTCGATCGAATTGAAGAAACGCGTACCGCCACAGGCGGGCCTCGGTGGCGGGAGCAGCGACGCGGCCGCGACGCTCCTTGCGCTGAACGCGCTCTGGCGTCTGCAGTTGTCACATGACGATCTGCACGCCGTGGCTGCGACGCTGGGGTCGGACGTGCCGTTCTTTCTCGTCGGCGGCACGGCACTCGGACTCGGGCGCGGGGAACAGCTGTATGCGCTCCCCGATGTCACGCCGTCATCGATCGTCCTGGTGCAGCCGCCGTTCGGTGTGTCCACCGCGGATGCGTACCGCTGGTATCGCGCAGGCGCCGCGGGCCGTCGATCGCGGGCGCGAACGCAGCAGGCCACGCTGTCGGGCAAGCGGTCTGCTCATACAGTCGTGAACGACCTCGAGCCTGCTGTCGTCGCGAAACATCCCGAGATCGGCCGCATCAGGCGACAGCTGGGCGACGAGGGGGCCTTCCTCTCGTTGATGTCCGGCAGCGGGTCGGCTGTGTTCGGATTGTTTCGCGGGCGCGACGCCGCGCGCGCGGCTGCGGCCCGATTCGACAGGCCAGGCTGGCGGACCGTGGTGACCCGGACCGTGCGCCGATCGGTGGCAGCTCCCTCGGTGTCGGTCCGTACCGAACGGAAGAGCGGCTGAGTCGCTGCCCGCTTGGCGCGCTCCGGAGTGGCTGCCGCGCCGCTCGCGTGGCCTGAATCGCGTAGAAAGAGCTCGACTTGCCGCAAAAAGTGCCAATCGTATACACTCAAGTGTTCGCACGACCGTGAGT
>JBKPMA010000047.1:0-15947 GCA_046731935.1 Acidobacteriota bacterium | reverse complement strand
AGCATGCCGCGTTGTTCCAGCCGCATCAGCGCTGGGTACAGCGTGCCCATGTTCAGTTGGAGCGATCCGCCTGAGATCTGCTCTAGACGGGCGGCAATGGCGTAGCCATGGAGCGGGCCCATGGCGCTGAGCGTGTGGAGGACCATCAGATCGAGGGTGCCCTGCAGGACTTCGACGTGCGGTGCGTCTTTATTAGACACGCCAATGGAGTACTCGATCTTCTGTTTGGATGTCAAATGGGCGGAAGGTGCGCGGCAGAACGGGCGGCAGGGGGCGTGTGGACGGGCGGTCCGGCGGCGGTGCGGACGGATGGTCCGGACGGATGGTGCGGACGGGCGGGCGGGTGCGCGCAATCTCACGGAAATGAGACGCCCCTCCCGATCTGATTTGCGATCGACGAAAACCGGCGGAATTCGGCGACGTGTGGGGATCGCAGTCTCACGAAGATGAGACTACCCTCCCGATCACCGGTCGGGTCGCGGGTTGCCCCGCGACCCGATCCCGCGTGATGATGACGCGCGATCGTCGTCGCCCGCGCCAGGGGAGCCCACATGCCACGGACCCGATCGGTTTCACGAAGAGAGTTCATCGCCGGCACGGTCGCCGCGGCCGCCGCCGGACCGCTCCTGACCAGTGCCGCCGCGGCGCAGGACCAGAAGCCGGCACCCGCAGCAATCACCAGGAAAGTGAAACTCGGCGTCGTCGGCCTTGGGGGCCGCGGCCACTGGATCGCCGGGCTGTTCGCGAAGCACGGCGGCTACGACGTGCACGCGGTCGCCGACTACTTTCCGCACGTGGCGGACGAACAGGGCACGGCGCTCGGTGTCGATCCGTCGCGCCGGTTCTCGGGCCTGTCCGGATACAAACGCCTGATCGCGAGCGGTATCGAAGCGATTGCGCTCGAAGACCTTCCGTATTTCTTCCCGGAGCAGGTCCGCGACGCGGTGGACGCCGGGCTGCACGTCTACATGGCCAAGCCTATCGCCTCGGATGTGCCTGGTGTGCTCTCGGTTCGGGAGTCGGCGAAGCGCGCGACCGCAAAGCAGCGCGTCTTTCTCGTGGATTACCAGATGCCGACGGACCCGCACAACGCGGAAGTCATCCGGCAGATCCGGAGCGGCGGCCTCGGCCGTCTGCAGACGGTGTTCAGCGCCGGTGCCGCTGGCGGGCCGACGGGGTTTGACGATCCTCCCTTCACCGAGAATCTCGAAAGCCGGCTGCAGAAACTCATCTGGGTCAACGACGATGCCCTCGGGTGCGGGTATATCGGCAACTACGACATCCATGTGATCGACATCGTGCTGCGGGCGCTCGGAAAGGTTCCAGTCTCGGCCAGCGGCTGGGGCGCGCGCTTTCGCGCCGAGCCGCATGGCGACGCGCTCGACTCGGTCTGCACGATGTTCACGTTCGATGACGGAATGGTGTGGAACCACCAGAGCCCCAAGGGCAAGTGCGAGCTGTGGTTTTCGTCGAACGGATCGCTCGCGGCGGAGATCCAGGGCAGCGACGCCAGCGCACGGCTGTCATATTGGGGGAAGGCCTACCTTCGTGGCGGTCCGCACCATGTGCCGGGCGGGGACGTGGAGAACCTCTACGAGGCCGGCCCGGTGCGAAACATTGCGACGTTCTACGAGGCGGTGACCCGTGGACACACGGAAAACGAGTCCGTCCAGCCGGCCGTCGACAGCGCACTCGTCAGCATCCTGGGCCGGGAAGCGGCCGCACGCCGGACGACCGTAACGATGACGGACATCCTGAAAGAGAACAGACCGCTGGCGATGGATCTCAAGGGGCTGAAGGCATGATGGACCGTCGCGCATTTCTCGCCTCCACGGCGGTGACGGGGCTGGCTGCTGCGGCACGCGCCGCGACGGTGTCGGGTGCCGGGCCGCTCCAGGTCGCGACGAACACGTACCCGTGGGGCACGTTTGCCAGCCGCGATGGCGGCACCTTCACGGTGCACTCCGACGAGGCGCTGGCGGCCATTGCGTCGGCGGGATTCAGCGGGTACGAGCCGGCCGTGAACGACGTAAAGGAGCTCGACGGTCTGGCCGCACGACTCGAGGCGCATGATCTCGACATGCGTTCGCTATATGTCAACAGCAGCCTTCACGACGAGTCCGCAGCGGCTGCCAGCATCGAACAGGTCCTCGCCATCGCACGGCGCGCGCTCGAGATCGGCACCCGGATCATCGTCACCAATCCGTCGCCGATTCGATGGATGGGTCCGGAGAACAAGACCGACGCGCAGATCCGCTCGCAGGCCATCGCACTCGATCGGCTCGGGCGCGAACTGCGCGCACTCGGGATGACGCTCGCGTATCACAACCACGACGCGGAGCTGCGGCTCGGCGCGCGCGAGTTCCATCACATGCTCACGGCCACCGATCCGGCCAACGTCACGTTCTGCCTCGACGCGCACTGGGTGTTCCGCGGGTGCGGCGATTCACAGGTGGCGCTCTTCGACGTGCTCGAGCACTACGGCGAGCGGATCGTCGAACTGCACTTACGGCAGTCGCGCGGCGGCGTGTGGACGGAAGTGTTCAGCGCGGATGGCGACGTGGACTATGCGCGCTTGAGCGCGTGGCTGCAGACGCACAATGTGAAACCGCGGCTCACGCTCGAGCAGGCGGTCGAGAAGGGATCGCCAAAGACGATGGATGCGGTTACCGCGCATCGCCAGGGCCTTGCCGTGGTGCGCGACGTGTTCAAGTGGATGGCCTGAGCCGACATTCCCCTGACCGATCACCGATCACAGATCGCGCGATCGCCACCCGAATGCCTCGAGGTCGTACCGTCTCGTGAGCGCGACCTCCACGGCGTGCGGCCAGGCCATCGAGTCGCAGAAGGGGACGACCTCGGCAATGGTCGCGTTGAGTGTGTAGCGAAGCTCCAGGCCGGCCGGCGCGACCGTCCAGAGATCGGCGGCGAGCACGTGCCCGTCTTTTCCAAGCCGCCAGACGGTCGAGTGAAATGCGGCGCCGTGGTTGACTACTGGCGGGCGCGCCATCCCTTGGCCTCGAGTTCTTGACGTTTCGTGAGCGCGGTCTCGACCGCCTCAGTGCCTGCTGCCATGCCCATGAACAGCCGTGTCTCGCGAAGGACCCCGTCGGCCAGGTACCGTAGATCGAGCCCGACCCCCGTGATCCGGCAGATCTCCGCAGCGGCTATGTGATCGCCCTTGCAGAGCGTCCAAATGACGGCACGACAGGTCCCCGCATCGGCGTCAGTCGAGCCGAGGCCAGGCCGCGCGCGCTCTTCGGCCGTAACGTTCATCTGTTCAGACCCTGCGGCGACGAGTGTGTATGCACTGTGCACACGCGCGGATTGAACTCCTCCAATCCGTTCTGCGGGTGAGCGCCGATCCGTCCCTGGTCGGCGTGCGAGACGATGGCCTCGCGTGAACGAGTCCACCATACGCCTGTTCTGGTCGAGTGGAATAGGACGAAGGTGCCAGACGGCGGGATCAATGTGCAGCGTTCTCGTGGGCCGGATTCGGAGCGTGTCTGTTCATCATCGGCGCTCGGTCCACGCGCGGCCATCCCATTCCCACGTATCGCCGAGGCGGCGCTGCCCAACGCCACCGCCAAAGAGGACGACGCGATCGCGCTCGCGGTCATAGCTCATGACGTGCACGTTGCGCGCGGATGGTCCGGTGCGGCTCACCTCGGACCACGCGCGTCCGTCCCACCGCCATGTCACGCCAGCCGCCTTGCCCGCGGACCCGTCGAACAGTAGCAGGCCGCCGCTCTTTCCGGCCGGTGCGATCGTGCTGAAAAATGGCTCGCTCACAGCCGGTGCATCGGACACATGCTGCCAGCCTGAGCCCGTCCAGGTCCACAAATCGCTGCCGGCGAATGGCACGCCGTACTCGGAGGGCCCGAACCGGCCTGTCAGCAGCATGACCGCTCCAGACGCCTCGTCAACGGCCATGCCGTTGGCGAGACAATCCTCCGGCGACTTGCCTGGCGCTTTCGTCCACGTGTGTCCATCCCAGAGCCAGGTCTCCGCTTGGAACGGCCGCACCAGCTTGCCCGCCGCGAGAAGCGGCACGAACAGCACGGCGACGCCGCGCTGCCGATCGAACGCGGCGACGGTATGAATGCCCGGCGCGGGACCGTTGGTCGCGACCGACATCCAACGCGTCCCATCCCATTCCCAGGTATCGCGCAGCGGCTCGGCGCCCCCGCGTCCCCCGAAAAGCACGGCGCGCTTGCGTCGTGAGTCAAACACAAGGACACCGGAGTTTCTCGCGGGAGGCCCACCGCTCTCGGACAGACGTGTCCATCCGTGTGCGTCCAGGGACCAGAAGTCACCGAACGTCTCCTCCTGACCCGCGCCACCGAACAGCAGCACCCGTCGCCGGTCGTCGTCGTACGTCATCATCTGGTGTGCGTAACGCGGCGCAGGTGCAGGCGGAGCGGACTCGGCGTTTCGCCGCAACGATGGCGGGGCAGTCAACGCGGCGAGCACGAGAACACTGACGAGTGGTTGGAGTTGCACAGCTGCGGTATACACCAGCGCTCGGCCGCCTGACGGATTATTCGGTGAATCGTGGCGGAGGAGGGACGAGTTACAGTCGCTGGGACTCGGGACCGAACCGGACCCGACATTAACCGAGCGTAAATCCTGGTGTGCGAGAATTCGTCGCCATGCGTCGAACTCTTCTCGCCGCTGTGGTGGTGCTGATCCTGCTCGCCGCCCTCGTGCTGTGGTGGCGACGTTCGACTCCTGAACCTTCAGTCGGATCGCAAGCCGCCCGTAAAGCGCCCGCCGACCAAAGTACAACGTTCGCTGTCCCACCAGAGATCAAATCGCAGGCCGCGCTCGCAGACGATATCAGGCGGAACGGCGTGACGCCTGGCAAGGCCACGCTCTTGTTCAGCGTCGCGATTGCTCCGCTGCCTGGCGTCACGATCCCGGCCGGGTTCGTACGAGACCCGACCGACTTCGATGGCACGCCCGCGGTTGAAGCGTTGTATCAGGTGTGGGCGTTTCTGACGCCCGACCAACGGCGGGTCGCGGCCGACATCATCCAGGGCAATCCCACGCGCCCGGCGCCTCGGGCATCGGTGCCACACCCTGATGCGGTGCACGCGCTCTTCCTCAAGCCCGCCGACACCTACTTCGACTACGGCGAACTGATTGAGCTTGCCAACAATGGAATCAGCGGCCTCCTGAAGCGCTCGATGATTCCGATCATCAAAGATGTCTCGGCGGACCCGGCCGAAAACGGGACCGCGTATGCGGAGACATTCTCGTGGTGGCACTACGAGGATCTCAACGAACCCGATCTGGAGAAGCGAGCCAAAACCGCCGGCCCATGGCACGAATACGACCAGCACGCCTGTCACATCACGGTCTTCAATCCCCGGTTTGCGGGCACCGACAAAGTCGATGCGCTCGCCGTCTTCGCACACGAGGTGACGCACTGCTATCAGCAGCGCGCAATCGACGACCCCGACAAATGGATCAGCGCGCCTCCATGGGTGAAGGAAGGCGAAGCCACGTGGGCGATGGTGGCGGCCGTACCGCTTGGATCGAAAGCCGTGGAGAATTACTGGGCCACGTATTCGCAGTCGCCAAAAAAGCCGTACATGGACCGCAGCTACGACGCCCTCGGCGTGTTCGCGCACATGAGCGATCTCACAAGTGAGAGCGCCGTGTGGGACAAGTTATTGCCGGTGGCAAAACTCTCTATCGGCGGCGAAAACAACGAGTCCTTCTTGTCGCTGATCCAGGGCACCGAAGACACCTACCTCGGCACGTGGGGATCGAGCTACTTCGTCACTGGCGGTCATCACGAATGGACGATGACGGGTCCGGGCCAGCCGCCGCAATCAGGGGTCGGACCACAAAAGATGACGATCGCCGCTGATTCGGGCGAGCCGATCTACGTGATGAACCCCTATCGGATCGAGATGCGGGAGATCGACGGCAGCGCTGACATCATTTTGCTGAACCTCTTCAGCGGATACGGGCGCGTTCACGACGAAGGCTTCGGCATCGACCTGCCGCTCGACACATCGGGAAAGCTCGCGCTGTGCGTGAAAGCCGGCGGCTGCACATGCCCCGACGGCAGCGTCGGCGCCGCGTTGATCACCAAGAAGGCATCGCGCCCGATCTCCCTCGGACTCGAGAGCGGCGGTGAGTCGGCGCAAATGTTCGTCGCGGGCCTGTCGCTGGACGACTTTTGCAAGAAGCCGCACGACCCGAAGCCTCCACCGAATCCAGGTGGAGGCGGCGGCGGCGGAGGAGGCGGTGGCGGCGACAATCCGCCCGACCCGCATCGGCCCAACGGCGACAGTTCCGGCGATACGCACCTCGTGACGTTCGATGGCCTGCGCTACGACTTCCAGGCGATCGGCGAGTACGTCCTCGTGAAGTCCACGAAGGACGACTTCATGATTCAGACGCGGCAGGTGCCCCCGAGAGGACTCCGGAACGTCAGCGTCAACCAGGCCGTCGCCACGAAGATTGGCGATCACCGCGTGACAATCCAGTTGGAGAACGGCACGTCGATCCTGCGCCTCGACGGCACGCCGACGACCGACCCGAGCGTACGGCTGCCCGCGGGATCGATTACCCGTACCGAGACCGTCTACGGCATCACGTACACGCTGGCGTGGGAAGACGGCACGAAGGCGCGCGTCGCGCAACTGGGCGGCCGGGCGCTGAATGTCACTGTCAAGCCATCGGCCTCCAGGGCCGGCGCGCTCGCCGGTCTGCTCGGCGACGACGATGGATCACCAGACAACGATCTCATCGGGGGCGCCGGCGCGAAGCTGGGACTGCAACCGAGCATGCCGGATCTCACGCACGGCTTCGCGGACGCGTGGCGCATCGCGCAGGACAGTTCGTTCTTCGACTATCAGCCCGGTCAGTCCACCGCGACTTTTACCGATCCGACGTTTCCCGACTCGAGCGCGGATCCAGAGCATGTGCCGGACCGCGCGACGGCCGAAAAACACTGCCGCGAAATGGGCATTACCGACCAGCGGCTGCTCGACAACTGCATCGTCGATATCGCGATGACGAGCGACTTCCTGTTCGCGAGCTCGTACAATCAGGCGCAGCAGGTGCTCGCGGCGCGCGCCGCGACGACCCCCGCACCCAGCCGTGGCGTGCTGCGAACGGTCGTCGTGGGGGGCGTGGTGACGGCTCCGGGCCAGCGGCTGTCAGGACAATTCAACGCTCAGGCGGGCGACGTGGTGTGGATCGGAGGACCGGACTGCGAGGACCATCATCTCGGTGTCGCATTCGACGGCCCCGGTGGCAAGACTCTGCCGGGCGCGTGGCCTTGCACGATCGGCCGTGCCGTGCTGCCGGCGACGGGCACCTACAAGATGCGGACCTACCGGACGGATCTTCCGACGCCCACCGGAGCCTACTACGTGCCGATCCGGTTCGTCCGGCCCGACCGCGTGAAGCCGATCGCGTACGGTGACGTGGTGTTCGGCGACATCGAGACGCGCGGCGCCCACGACGTGTACACGTTCACGGCGAATGCCGGCGATCTCCTGCGCATCGCCGGCCCCGGCTGCGATCTCTCGACACTCACCGTGGCCGTGGTCTCGTCGAACGGGAAGGAGATGCTGGGGCCGTTGTGCCGGCAGGACACGGACTTCAAGGTGCCCGAATCGGGAGCGTACAAGCTGGTCGTCAATAGCGCGGACGGCGGAACTGGCGCCTATCACTTCGTCTTCCGGGCCGCCTCGACGCAGTGACCCAGGCAAATCGCCTAGCGCGGCGCGGGTACTGGGTGCGGTCAGTGGACAGTCGCGATAGAATCGGAGTCTTCCACCACAAATCGTCGGTGTGCCGTTCCCGTGTCGTATTCTGCCTTTCATCCCGCCGTTCGTGACTGGTTCGCTGCTGAGATCGGTACGCCGACTGCGGCTCAGCTCGCCGGCTGGAACGCCATCGCGAGCGGCCGTCACACGCTGATTGCGGCTCCGACTGGTTCGGGCAAGACGCTCGCCGCGTTCCTGTCGACAATCAACGATCTGATCGAAGAAGGCGTCCGCGCACCGCTCCCTGACGAGGTGCGCGTCGTGTACGTCTCACCGTTGAAGGCGCTGAGCGCCGACATCCACAAGAATCTGGCCCAACCGCGGCTTGGTATCCGGATGCGCGGCGAAGCTGCCGGCCTACGCCTGCCCGACATCACGACTGCGGTCCGCACGGGCGATACGACCTCGTCGGAACGCGCGGCGATGCTGCGGCGTCCGCCGCACGTCCTGATCACGACGCCGGAATCCTTGTACCTGCTGCTGACGGCCGAGCACAGCCGTCTGATGCTGCAATCCGTTCGCACGGTCATCGTCGACGAGATCCACGCCGTCATTGGAACGCGGCGCGGCGCCCACCTTGCGCTGTCGCTCGAACGCCTCGCGCGCGTGGCGAGCCGTCCGGTGCTGCGGATCGGGCTCTCGGCGACCCAGCGTCCGATCGAAGAGGTCGCTCAGTACTTGACGGCCGGCGACTCAAGCGACTGTTGCATCGTCGACGACGGCCACCGGCGAACGATGGATCTCGGCGTCGAGATTCCACGCTCTCCGCTCGAAGCCGTCACCGCCCACGAGGTGTGGACCGAGTACTACGACCGGCTGGCCGAACTGATCCGCGGCCATCGAACCACGCTGGTCTTCGTCAATACGCGGAAGATGGCCGAGCGCGTCGCGAGGCACCTGAGCGAACGGCTCGGCGACGACGCGGTCACCGCGCACCATGGCAGCTTGTCGAAAGAAAAGCGGCTGGATGCAGAAGACCGCCTGAAGAACGGCCGGCTGCAAGCGCTCGTCGCGACCGCGTCGCTCGAGCTCGGCATCGATATCGGTCACATCGATCTCGTGTGTCAACTCGGTTCGCCTCACCGTATTGCGACGCTGCTGCAGCGGGTCGGCCGATCGGGGCACACGCTCGGCGGTACGCCCAAGGGCCGCGTCTTTCCCGTGTCACGCGACGATCTGGTCGAATGCGCGGCACTGCTGCGTTCGATTCGGCGGGGGACGTTGGACACGATTCTGTCGCACGACGAGCCGCTCGACGTCCTCGCCCAGCAGATCGTCGCCGAGACCGCGGCACATCCCTCAACCGAGAGCGAGCTCTTCACTCTCGTTCGCCGCGCGTGGCCCTATCGCGCGTTGTCTCGGCAGGTCTTCGACGACGTGCTGCGGATGCTGGCCGAGGGTGTCGCGACCCGCCGTGGACGCCGGAGCGCACTGGTGCACCGGGACGAGGTCAATGGCGTCGTGCGCGGGCGACGACACGCCAGGCTTCTGGCGCAGACCTCAGGGGGAGCGATTCCCGAACTGGCCGACTATCGGGTGATCCTCGAGCCTGACGAGACACTGATCGGCAGCCTCAACGAGGACTTCGCGATCGAAAGCAACGCCGGCGACATCTTTCAGCTCGGGAACGCGTCGTGGCGTGTCCTGCAGGTGACCGGTGGCGACGTCCGCGTTGCGGACGCGAAGGGCGCGCCGCCAAGCATTCCGTTTTGGCTGGGCGAAGCGCCGGCACGCAGCAACGAGCTGTCCACAGCGGTCAGCGACCTCCGCCAGGACATCGAGCATCTGTTCGAGCGCGGGACACCGCTGCCGTCGATCGCGGCATGGGTGGCGCAGGAGACGGATCTCGCCGTCAGTGCAGTCGAGCAGCTGATCGAGTACTTCGCCGAAGGCCGCCGCGCCCTCGGCGTGATCCCATCGCAGAGCACACTCGTGCTCGAACGCTTCTTCGACGAGTCGGGCGGCATGCAGCTGGTGCTGCATGCGCCATTTGGCAGCCGCGTGAACAAGGCGTGGGGCCTGGCGCTGCGGAAGCGGTTCTGCCGGCAATTCAATTTCGAGTTGCAGGCCGCAGCCACCGAAGACGGATTGATGCTGTCGCTCGGACCGCAGCACTCATTTCCACTGGCGGATGTGTTCCGCTACCTGCATCCCGCGACGACCGAGACGCTACTGATCCAGGCCGTGCTCGACGCGCCCGTGTTCAAGACGCGGTGGCGGTGGAATGCATCGATCTCGCTGGCGGTTCCACGGCAGCGCGGCGGGAAGAAGGTGCCTCCACAGCTTCAGCGGATGATCGCCGACGATCTGATGGCGGCGGTGTTCCCGGACGCTGCTGCCTGCCTCGAAAACATTCCCGGCGATCGCGAGGTTCCCGATCACCCGCTCGTGAACCAGACCATCCGTGACTGCCTGCACGAGGCGATGGACTTCGATGCGCTGCAGTCGGTGCTGACGCGTGTGCATGCGGGTGAACTGCGGCTGGTGGCGAGGGACACACCGGAACCCTCCCTGTTCGCGGCCGAAATTCTGGGTGCGCAGCCGTACGCGTTCCTGGACGACGCGCCGCTCGAAGAACGGCGCAGCCACGCCGTGCAATCACGCCGGAGGACGGATCCCGACTCCACCGATGACCTGGGCGCACTCGATCCAGATGCCATCGCCCGCGTCCGCGACGAGGCGCGTCCCGACCCGCGCGATGCCGATGAACTCCACGATGCGCTGCTCACCGTCGGGCTGTTCGCCCTTCCGTCATTCGACGGCATCGATCCGGCAGCGCTGCGGGACCTTCAGCAGTCGCGTCGCGCAGGACTGATCGAGTTGACACGGGACGGCGGCAGGCCGAGGCAGTTCGCCGTCGCGGCCGAGCGCCTTCCAGAGGTGCAGGCTCTGTACCCTGATATGCGGTTGGGCGACCCCCTGCAAGCGCCCGCGTCACGCGCGGCACGCGTCTGGTCACCTCCCGACGCGCTCGTCGAGATCCTGCGGGGCTTCATGTCGGTAGCCGGTCCGGTCACGGCCTCCGCACTCGCTGATCACTTCGATCTGCCGGTCGAGTCGATTGACGAGGCCCTCCACGCACTCGAATCCGAAGGGCTGATTCTTCGCGGCCGTTTCACCGCCGCAGTACGCGAGCTCGAATGGTGCGATCGAACGCTGCTCGCTCGGATCCATCGATACACCATCAAGCGCCTGCGGGCCGAGATCGAGCCGGTCTCGGCGGCCGATTTGATGCGCTTTCTCTTCCGCTGGCAGCACGTGGATCCAGCTACGAGACTGACTGGCTCCGATGGACTTCGCGAAGCTGTCGCGATCCTGGACGGCTACGAGACGATCGCGAGTGCCTGGGAACGAACGGTGCTGCCCTGCAGGGTAGAGGGGTACGACCCTTCCATGCTGGACATGCTGTGTCTCACTGGCGAGGCCGGGTGGGGGCGGCTTTCGGCGCCTGGTCAGTGTGCAATCGCAGCGTCCACGCTGCAGCCATCAACGCCAATCGCCCTGTTCCTGCGCGAGCACGGCGATGGCTGGCATGCGCTCAAGCCCGACGCCGAGCCGCCTGAGCTCAGCGAGCCCGCTCGGCGCGTCGAGGCCATCCTGCATGCGCGCGGCGCGCTGTTCTTCGCCAACCTTCTGACGGAATCCGGTCTGGACACTGATCAGCTCCAGCATGCGCTGGGTGCGCTGGTCACCTGCGGTCTCGTCACGTCAGACGGATTTTCTGGATTCCGCGCGCTGGCGCGCGGGACGAGTGGCAGGCCTCCAGCCGGCGATCGGCGCTCCGCATTCAGCGGCCGATGGACGCTGGCCCAGCGCACGCCCACGCCTGCTCGCGACGATGTCGTGCAGCTGCAAGCCCGGACGCTGCTGAAGCGCTACGGGATTGTGTGCCGCCGCCTGCTCCTGCGCGAGACCAATGCCGTGAGCTGGCGGGAGCTGACCCGCGTCTATCGCCGGATGGAAGCGCGCGGTGAGATCCGGGGCGGCAGGTTCGTCGCGGGTTTCTCCGGCGAGCAGTTCGCGCTGCCGGATGCTGTCGACCGCATGCGCGAGGTGCGGCGCACGGCCCCACAGGCACAGCTCGTCGTGATCGGCACCGCCGATCCGCTCAATCTCGCCGGCATCGTCACTCCCGGCGAGCGCATCCGCGCGGCGGGCAGAAATCGTCTGGTCTATCGCGACGGGCAACCCATCGCCGCGTTTGAGGGCGGACAGGTTCGCGAGCTCGTGCACCTGGATTCCGCGACCAGCGCGCAGGTGGCGTTCGCACTCAAAGCGCGCCGGCCAGTCCTCACGCCGGCCTGACCTCACCCTGGTTTGCGACGCATGCAGCGCCATGGTGATCGGCGCGCCGTCTTGTGAGCGTATACTATCAACTCGGTATACGCAGCTCGGAGGACCATCCATGCGCGCCGCTCGCCACGTCAAACCTCCAGTTCCGCGGCAGCGCCAATCCAAACGGGCGAACGGCGCGTCGGCAGCGGCGCGACGGTCTCCGCTTCGCAAATACGTACCCGCCGAAGCGCGGCGCCGCCAGATTCTCGATGCCGCGGCGGAGCTCTTCGCGCATCGCGGGTTCGCCGGCGCCACCACCCGCGAGATCGCGGCCATCGTCGGAACGACAGAGACCGTCCTTTTCCGGCATTTCCCGACAAAAGAAAGTCTCTATGCCGCGATTCTGGATCGCCAGGTCCCCGAATCCGGCCTCCAGCGCTGGCTCGAGGGATTGAGCGAGATCGCTGGCAGAAAAGACGACGAAGCGCTGTTTGCAGCGGTGGTTTCGGCGATACTCGAGTCCTTCCGGCGCGACACGGTGTACCACCGGCTGATGCTGTTTGCTTCGCTCGAGGGCCACGATCTGGCGCGGGTCGGCCAATCCAAGTACACCGGACCCTTCCTCACGTTTCTCCGCGAGTACATCGTCAAGCGGCAAGCTGACGGCGCGTTCAGGCGGATGCGGCCGGAGTGGGCCGTGCACGTCCTGCTCAGCAGCGTGACCTACTACGCTCAGTGGAACGCCCTCGGCAGTAATCCCTTGGGCTTGACCGAGCGTGAAGTGGCCGCGCAAGCCGTCAACCTGATGGCTGCTCTGAACATCCGCTCCTGACCCTCGTATCATTGACAGTAAAGACTATCAATTGTAGGATCCGCGTTCCGTCATCACCCCGATTGACTGTGAGGAAATCATGAAGAAGATCGCGACCGCGTTGTGTGCCGTGGCCCTTGCTGCGGTGTCCTTGTTTGCCGCCGCCGACGTGGCCGGTACCTGGAACGTCGATGGTGACGTCTATGGCAACCCGGTCAAGTTCGCCACAGCCTGGACACAGAACGGCGAAGAGCTCACGGGTACGGCGACGTTGGAAGGGAAGGACATTCCGGTGAAAGGTGCCGTGAAGGACAAGGCCGTCACGTTCGAGTTCGACACCGAGCACCAGGGCACGACGTATCACATGGTGTTCAGCGGCTCGGTTGGCGACGACGGGGGCATCAAGGGATCGATTGCCGTCGCCGGCGTCGAAGGAACGTTCACCGCCAAGAAGCAGTAGCATCCTGTTCTCGGGCGCCGTGCCGATCGCGTGGCACGACGGCGGTGATGGCCGCACGGCTGGGAGTCGTCCGCTCATGAGACCGTTGGTCAGTCAGGCGGGACTGAGGCTGCGCATTGCCGGATCGCTGCTCCTGGCGATCCTGGCGGCGCTCGCCTCGATGTCTCACGGAGTGGCCAGGGAGGCGTCGTCGTTTCGCTCGTGGGCGCCCACACCCCCGATGGGCTGGGACAGCTGGGACAGCTTCGCGACGACCATCAACGAGTCGCAGACCAGGGCGCAGGCCGACTACATGGCCGAGCACCTCAAGGTCTTCGGCTGGCAATACATCATTGTCGACATTCAATGGTACGAGCCTGGGGCGGTGGGCCAAACCTATCGCTCGGGGGCCGTGCTCACGATGGACGGCCATGGGCGGTTGATGCCGGCGCCGAACCGTTTTCCGTCATCCGCCGACGGCAGCGGGTTCACGACCCTCGCCAGGTACGTCCATGCGAAGGGTCTCAAGTTCGGCGTTCATGTGATGCGCGGCATTCCGCGTCAGGCGGTCGACAACAACCTGCCGATCGAGGGCACGACCGTACGCGCGAGGGAGATCGCGGACACCACCGCTACGTGTCCCTGGAATGCGGACATGTACGGCGTTGACATGTCCAAGCCCGGCGCGCAGGAGTACTACAACTCCGTGTTCGCGCTCTTCGCGAGTTGGGGCGTCGACTATGTCAAGGTCGACGACATCGCCCGGCCCTACCATCGCGCGGAAATCGAGGCGGTTCGTCAGGCCATCGATCGCACCGGACGGCCGATGGTGTTGAGTCTCTCGCCGGGAGAGACGCCCATCGATGTCGCGGAGCACGTATCACGGCACGCCAACTTGTGGCGGATTGGTGACGACTTCTGGGATACCTGGCCGACCTTGCACGAGCAGTTCGCCCGGCTCGCCCAATGGAGCGCGCAGAAAGACCTCGGAGGCTGGCCGGATGCCGACATGCTGCCGTTCGGGGTGCTCGAGCTCGGCACGCGACAGACGCGCTTTACGCCCGACGAGCAGTACACGGTCATGACGCTGTGGTCGATCGCGCGGTCCCCGTTGATCCACGGCGGCGATATGACGCACATGGACCCGTTCACGCTCGCGTTGTTGACGAATCCGGAAGTCCTGTCGGTCAACCAATCAAGCCGAGACAATCGCCTCCTCTTCGACCACGACGGCTTCGTCGCGTGGATGGCCAGCGTTCCAGACTCCACCGCGACGTATCTCGCCGTGTTCAATACGCGAGATCAGGTCGATCAGACTGCGGACCGTGCAATCTATCGAAGTGAGGTGGTGTCGCGCCTTCGCCAAGGGGCACCAGAACAGCTCGACGTCGACATTCGCGGCGCCTCACGGCTGGTGCTCGTCATCGACGGTGCCGGTGATGGAACGTCGAACGATCATGGCGTGTGGGCGGAGCCCACGCTGATCGATTCGGACGGGCGCCCGCACCGGCTAACAGATCAGCCGTGGCTTCATGCCGCCGGCGGATGGGGCCAGGTATCCACGACCAAGGCGCCAGGTGGCGGTGCGATCAGCGTCGGCGGCTCGCCCGTTCCGTTCGGAATCGCCGCCCAGGCAGAATCGGTCGTCGAATACCAGGTTCCGGTCGGCACGACCCGCTTCCGCGCACGCATCGCGCTCGACGATGGCGCACTGAAACAACAGGGCGGTGGTTCCGTACGGTTCCTGGTGTTCACGGCGCCTCCCGGAGGCAACCTCGATCTCGCGGGCCTTCAGGTACCTGTTACCTTCGACAATCTGGGGCTGCCAGCCGACCTCCGCGTGCGCGACTTGTGGACGCATGAGGACCATGGAACCCTGCATCACAGCTTCGCGCCGCTCGAGAACTGGCACGGCGCGAGGCTGTTCCGGCTGACGCCGTCGTAAAGAAGGGTCGACGCCGTGAAGAACCTGAAGCCTGGCCTCACCGAGATGATCGTGCACCTCGGACACGACGACGCGGAACTGCAGGCGGTGACTGTGGATCACGACCCGTACGGATCCGCATAGCGCCAACGCGTCTATGAGATCGTGACCAGCGCGGCGTTCAAGCAGGCCTTGCAGGACAACAAAGTCGTCCTCGTCCAGTGGCGCGGTGGGGTGTGAGTGCGCACGTGACGCCAGGCTCGGGCAACGCTTTGAAGACGTTGTCGGCCCGTAAAGAGCGCGCTACGTTCAATGCTTCGGCGAGTCGCCGAACCAGTAGAGCAGAATGCCGTAGCCGACGCCGGCGGGATCGGTCGTCTTCGCGGCCTGGAATGCCATGAAGCGGCCGTCGGTCGAGATGACGGGGTTGCTGGCTTTGCCGCCTTCGTAATCGTTGAAGTGCGTCAGCCTGACGAAGTCAGTGCCCCTGCCGTCGAGTGCGAGCTTCCAGATGTCGATGTCGCTGAAGCCGTGCGGCCCGCCAAGCGTGCCGACCTGGCGGTCGCCTTCGACGCAGGTGTGGTGTCCGTCGGGAAAGATCCCTTCCGCCTCGTTGTAGGTGCCCGGCGCGTTCGAGAAATTCGTCAGCGCACCCGTCGTCAGATCGAGTCCCATCACCGACGCCAGGCCACCCGGCTCGTAGCA
>JBKPMA010000046.1:0-6219 GCA_046731935.1 Acidobacteriota bacterium | reverse complement strand
GCATCGGAACGCGTGTCGCCGGTCGATCGCTGAAGTACAGCCCTATGGACGGCGCGATGGTTTCCTCTTTGCCGGACGGCTGCAGGTGAAGATTCAGAATGAGATCCGTGTCGGGCTCGAGTCGCCACGCCATGTCGGGGGGTTCCACCAGCGCTGGAGTGCCGGGTTTCCAGAACAGAAAGTGACTGTCTGGCTCGAACCGATTCGAGGCAATCTCGATGTCCATGCCGGGAAATCCAGGGCCCGGGAATTCCGCATCGCGCGCACGTCCCATCCCGCTGCGATCGAGCAGGACATTGGCGTGGTGAACGACGCGGCGGTTGCCCGGCAGGATTTCCATGGCGCGTACCCACCGCGTGTCGGGTACGCCTGCAGGGAGCACCAGGTTCCAGAAGATGTCAGTACCTTCCGCCTTGAGGACGAACGGCTCCTTCACGCTCAGAATCAGGTCCGGCGTGCCGAGCTGCCATTGAGCAGCGAACGACGGTGCGACCGGCGCCTCACGCGGATCGCCCTCCGGTGCGCCTGCGGCCGACCATCGATCGAGCATCGCGATGTCAGCTGCTGACAGCCGATTCTCGCCGATGATGCGCACGTGGCCCGGATCGGGCAGCCAGGGCGGCATGTAGCGGCGTGTCGTGACCCGCGCGATTTGCCGCGCGCGGCGCCGCGCGTCCTCGTACGTCAGCAGCGAAAACGGTCCAGGACCGGCGGGGTGATGGCATTGCACGCAGTGCGCGTTGAGCACGCGTGCGACGTCGTGCGCGTAGGTCGGAGCTGACTCCGGCGGCGCGCCCGCGTGAGGCCGGGCCACGAGCGCCGCCGCAGCCGATGCGAGTGTGATCGCGAACGCGGCGGTACGGATCAGCGCAGGTCCGCGATCACGCATCCAATCGCCTTTGTGGTCCGGAACGTCAGGCGCCCTCCTCCTGCCGCAAACGCATCGATCACGTCGGCCAGGTCGTGTTCGGTCGCCGCAGGTCGCATGCGGCCGAAGTCCACATACCGATTGTCGATCCGGCCGCGATACACGAGACGCGGCCCGCCGGGTTCGTGCGCAAAGGCCGCTGCCTCGGGCGTGGTCGCGACCCCAGCCAGGCGAACGAGCGCATGGCTGTCGTCCCGGAGCACGCGCCCCGTGTAATGGAACGTCTGGAGGTGCGCCCGGATGGCATCGGAGGGCTCGGCAGGATCGACAAAGACGAGAGCGAACTCGACGTGTGCCGCGGCAGCTCGCTGCTGCTGCCGCTCGAGCTCGGGAACGTATCGATCCGAGATGGGGCAGTCAGTTCTGATGAAAACAAAGACCGACCCGCGTGAGTCAGCCGACGCGACGAGCGGCACCGCCCGTCCGGACAGATCCGTGAGCGCCACCTCGGTCGGTCGACTTGCTGCATGGACGCCCACGGCCGCCAGCAGCAGTGCCGCGCCGATCAGGCATCGCGCACACCAGGACATCCAGCGGATTATACCGGCCGGCCCATGACTGCCGGCCAGTCAGGGTCTGACCTGGACCTCGGCAAATCCAATGGCGCAGGTTTCGCGTCCCTCGCCTTTGAGCAGCCGCGTCCAGTCCGGCACCTGCTCGAATCCGGTGTAGAAGACCGTGTAGCGTCCGCCGCCTTCGTCGATGAGGCCGAGCGGCGTGCGCACGTCCTTCGCCCACTCGCCGGCTGTCTGCTGGACGGCGAGTGCGTGTCCAGGGAGCCACGTCTCGCCATCGGCCGACCACGCCCAGCCGATCGCGTCTGCGGCGTTGGTGTCGTACACCGCGAGCCATCCACCACCTGGCGCTGGAGTCACAATCGGGTTCTCGACAAAGACTTTTTCCATTGCGGCAGGACTGCGTGCCGGCACGCGCGACCACGAGCCGCCCAGCGATGCGGCAGACGCCAATCCCACCAGCCAATGCTTGATGGGCATGTGCTCGGTCTGCGCGCTGCCGTACAGCGCCAGCCAGCGGTTGCCCGCGTGCCAGGGGAAGAACGAGTCCGTGCCTTGCAGCCCTTCCCACGGCATCGAGTCCGGACCCGGCTGCATCACCACCCCGAGATCATCGTAGGGCCCTGCGATGCCGGCCTCGCCCGGCGTGCGTGAGACGGCTCTCCAGATCCGGCCACGCATGTTCAGTCTGAATGCCGTTCCGTCGCCTGGCATGGCGTGATACGCGACGTAGAACAGGTTCCAGCGTCGTCTCGCGTCGTCCCATACAGGCAGCGGCGACCAGAGCGCGGCGCGCGGATCCTTGCCTTCGAACTCAGCACTCGATTCGCGGATGGTCGCCACGCGCGTCCAGTGCAGACGATCCTGGCTGGTCCAGTAGCCCAGTCGCATCCGCACCCACATCGGGTTGCCGATCATCTCCGACGTGAAGAGGTGATAGGTCGCGCCGACTTTCACGGCACGGCCGCCTTCGAACCCGAAGCGGTTACCTTCGGCGCCGCGTGTCCGAGTCGTGATGACGGGCTCGGGGTGCTGCAGGACGAGCGTTACCTTCGGCTCCGACCGCGCGCCGATCGCACCGGTCACGAGGGCGAGCATTCCCAGCAGGGCGAGCAGGCGTCGGACCGACGACGTCATCATGGCGGTGAGGCCTATACTAACGCGCCAATCACGTCGGCTTTCGGCTTTAGGCTTGGGCTTTGGGCTTGGGCTGTCGCACCGCGACACGACAGCGCCTCGGGTCGCCGTTCGGGACAGCTGGGACGTGAGGGCGGCGCGGGGTGCGCCCGTGCCGCCCCGAGCCTGTCGCTAGATATCGAAGCACTCGAACAGGTCGCCGATGTCGGTGCGCTCATCACGCGGCGGCGCTGGCGGCCCTGCGGTCGCGCCGCTCGGAGCCGCCTCGTAGTTCGAACCAACGGGCGTCGCGACGTCGAAGCGGTGGTTGATCGAGGCGAGCGTCGGGAGACCGAACAGCCGCTCGATGAACTTCAGGGTGGACGTGTGCTCGTACACCGTCGCTTCGATGTGCGCCCGTTTCGCCAGCGGAGACACGATCCACATCGGCACCCGAATCCCCAGTCCGAATGCGTCGAGCTGCGGAGGCGCCACGTGGTCGAAGTATCCGCCGTGCTCGTCATACGTGAGCAGAAACGCGGATCGCTCCCAGATCGGCGATTGCCTGAGCGCAGTGATGTAGTCCTCCTGAATTCCCATCCCCACAGAGACGTCGGCAGGCGGATGCTCGTCCAGGCCTCTTGCGAAACTCGGGATGATCCAGGATACCTGCGGCAGCGTCCCGTGTTTTAGATCGCTGAAGAAATCGCCGCGCGTGCCGTGCGTGCGCATGTCGTGCGCGAATCGCTTCCAGAAGACGAAAACGTTGTCGGTGTTGCCGAACGGCACGCTGTCCCACGTGTTGTTGTAGACCTTCCAGGTCACGCCCGCGGCGTCGAGCAGATCAAGGATGATCGGGTAGTCGAAGACGCCAAAGCCCCAAACGCCGTTCGTCGTGATGCCGCCCGAGGTGCCCGCCGCGAAGTAAAAGCGGTTGGGCCACGTCGGACCGAGCAGCGAGCAGAAGTAGTTGCCGCAGAGCGTGAACTCGTCGAGCAGGCTGTAGTAGAACGGCAGTTCCGCCGCCGTGTAGTACCCCATCGCGGCGTTCCCGTCGGTCGTGAAGAAGCCGTCCATCGCGCCGCCGTTCCATTCCCCATGGACGTCCGACCAGGAGTGACCGATGTCGTCGGTGGAGAGCGCGGTGAACTCGAACGGGACCACGGCGCCGCCGTTGCCATCGGGTTGCGAGTAGCCCGGCGGCGGCCCGAAGCCGGCCGCCTGCACCTGCGGCGCGAAACCGAAATAGTGATCGAACGAACGGTTCTCCTGGCAGGAGATGATCACGTGCTCGATCGGGAGTGTTGCTGGCTGGCGTCGCATTGCAGCGGCCGATGCTGGCGCGGGCCAGCCGGACGATCCGCCCAGCAAAGCCATGCCGCCCAGTCCGGCGCTCTGCAGGAACGATCGCCGGCTGAGTGCGTGACGTCGTGCCTTCGGTTGCCTGTCGCTCATCGCGTGCCTCCTTCGCAATTTCTGGCAAAGCCCCCGACGCGTGTCCGGTGCCGTGCGTGTGCGACGCCGCGGGTGCCAGTGCGGCCGGGGGGAGCGGGCGCCCCGTTGTGCGAGGTTCGAGGATAACGCCGATGCTTCACGAGGAAGACAGGCGCTACCGTCGAGGCTGTCCGTTGAGCTTCAAGACTTTGACAACAAGCGCGAGCTCGTAGACACGCTGGTGCACGCCGCCCAGATGACGCGTCCGCAAGGACTTAAATGCGTCCGAACTGCGAGACCGCTTGCTTGATAGAGCGAAACTTCTCAATGAACGGAAGCATGCGGTGCTCGGTGTCATCGAGCTCCTGAGACTTCTTCAGCACGGCGGCCGCCCTCGACTGGGGCACCACGGCGATGCCGTCTTCGTCGGCGGTCACGATGTCGCCGGGATTCACCCGCACGCCGGCGCACGTGACTGGCACGTTGACCCCGGTGACACGGTAATGATTGATCGTGGTGGACGGCACAACGCCCCGGCTGAAAACCGGAAACTGCAGCTTGCGAATCTGCGGCGTGTCGCGAACCGAGCCGTCGATCACTGCTCCGGCAAAGCCGCGGTATTTCATGGCGGTTGCCATCAGGCCTCCAATGCCGGCGTAGTCTTCTCCGTTCGGCAGCACCATGACATAGACAGATCCGGCGGGAGACGAATCAATCGCATCCAGCATCCCTTGCGAAGCCGCCGCGCCTTCTTTGTGCTCTTCTTTTGTCAGCTGAATCGTGACTGCGGGTCCGGCGAACTTCGTGGGGGAGAGGGGTCGCATGTCGTGCGACATGTACGCGCGTTCTGCGTATAACTGCTCCATGGCATCCGACACGGAGGCGACTTCGACCGTGCGGAAGCCGTCGACGACGGAGACGTCGGCAGACTGGGCTGTCACCCATGCCGCGCCGGCTACCACCGTCACGAGAACCAGAACGGCTGCATGCTTCATCGTCCGTACTCCTAGCCTTGGCCTGAAGTTCGAGTCCAGAAGTTTACATGCCAGCCGCCAAGCCGGATAACAACGCAGACTCGACCGTCGTCCGGTCTCTCGCTGGAGGATCGCGTGTCTGGCAGGGGAATTGGGGTGGATGACGGGCTTCGAACCCGCGACTTCCGGATCCACAATCCGGCGCTCTACCCCTGAGCTACATCCACCATGAGGGGGAACTTAGGAGTGTAGCAGAGCGCCCGGAAGCGTGGCAACGATGAGGTGGGAACGGCCAGCGCTTACGGCTCGTGTCGTGGAATTTCGACGAGTTCGCCGTGTTCGAGGCGGACGCGCGTCGTGAATGCGTGGCTTGCCCGTTCACCCTTGGCGTCGTACATCAACTTGTCGGCGCGCTGCAGCAACTCGTTGGCAATCTGGCGAGCGGCGGATCGGCGATCGGCGACGGGACCCATCAGCAGGCAGACGACGCCGACGTCCACGCGAACCGGCTGCACCTGCAATCGTGGATCGACCGACACCCAGTCATAGCGTTCGACCGCATCCCGAAAACGTTCGGCGATCAGCCAGGCGACCCCGTAGTCGGCGAGATCTGGAATCAGGAAACAGAACTCGTCGCCTCCGAGCCGCGCGTGCAGATCGCGTGAACGCCCGCGCCCGCTCTCCTGGGCGATCAGGTCGTCGGACCGAATCTGCTCGCCGAGAATCGATGCCACACGCTCGATGATGAGATCGCCGACCGCGTGGCCGAGCGCGTCGTTGTACCACTTGAAGCCAGTGATATCGACCAGTCCGACCGCGCACCACCGGGTGCGTTGCTCGAGCGCGAGGAACGACTCGATCTGCTCCATGAAGCGCCCGAAGTTCATCAACTTCGTTTTCGGGTCGCGGCGAGTCTTGTCAGTGAGATCGCTGACGAGCCGTTCGAAATAGTGGGAGATGTTGCTGACCGTCGCGTCCCGTTCGACGATCTCATGCCGCAAGGCGGTCATCCGCTCGGCAAAACCCTGCAGCAGCGCCTTGATGGCTTCGTCCTTCGACTGCTTCCAGAGACGCTCCTGACGCGTCATCACTTCGTCGATGGCGCGGCAGAGTGCCGCCTCCGGCTCGGGCTGCAGCTGGAGGTGCTCACGAATCCACACTTCCAGCTCAGCGCGCGTGCCTGGAACCGGCACGGCGGCCGGCGAGGCCGTTTGCGAGGGCGCGAGCGGCAATCGCTCGCTGTCAGAGTTTG
>JBKPMA010000045.1:0-8653 GCA_046731935.1 Acidobacteriota bacterium | reverse complement strand
CGTTCGATGGATCGACAGTGACGCTCTTGAGTCCGGCGAGATCGATGACGATGCCGCCGTCGCTGGAGCCGAACCCGGGTCCGCTGTGGTTGCCGCCGCGAATCGCGGCCGGAAGCTTGGTCTCGTGTGCCAACAGCACGGCGGCCCGGACGTCGTCGACGTTCGCAGCCTGGATGATCAATGCCGGCCGCTTGTCGATCATGCCGTTGTGCGTCGCGCGTGCTTCGTCGTACCGGGGGTCTCCGGGCTCGATGACCGTTCCGGACACCTTCGAGCGGAGAGACGCCGTCCCTGAAATGCTCATTGCCGATTCCTCCTTGCAGGCTCGCACACGACATTAGCGAACGTGCCGTTAGTCGGCCGTTACGGCTGCCGTTAGGCCGTCACTCTGTTGGAATCGTGCGGTTTCTGGCGCTCACGTGCGGCTGACGTCGGCTAGCTCAGCAAGGCTATCCAGGGTCCGGCGCTCGAAGACTGGTGACTGTTGCGTGCGCGCAACCTCGAGGCTACGGTCGTAGGCGGCACGCGCGGCGTCGGGATCGCCGAGCCGGAGAAGGACGCCGCCACGCATGCGATGCAGCTCGGCATCCCACCAGCCGTCCCCTCCCGCAGCCACCTGGAGCGCCTCGTCGAGGCGTGTCAGCGCCAATGCAGGCTCGCCGGCTCTCGCGTGCGCATCGGCGAGGAGTCCGAGGTAATACGGCAAGCGGGCCTTGGCGCCGGTTGCGAGGAACGCATCGATCGCCGTGCGAAGCGACGCCACGTTCGCTGTCGTGGACTGGCGTCGGACGGCGTCCCAGGCCAAGAGAATATTGGCCCACGCCTCGTAATACACGACGCGATGCCGCTCGGCGACCGCGCGTGCGTCAGCGGCGCGCAGGGCCGCACGATCGTGATTCCCTTCCATCTGATCGAGCATCGCCGAGTACGCGAGCGCAAGCGCTTCGCTGAAGGGATGCACCAGCGTTCGCGCGAGCGTAAGCGCCTGTTGCACGCGTGCTTCAGCCTCGTCGGCGTGACCGAGCGCCCAGAGGGAATGCGACGACCACGCCAGCTCCAGTACGCCGAAATCCGCACCCGTCAGCGCGACGTGCGACGCGTGTTGCGAGCGATCGTACAGAGACGTCGATCGATTGAACATCGCCTCTGAAAGAACAAATTCACCGCGCAAGGCGTGGTGACCCATGCGAGCCACCGCCCCCATGACGCGCAGCGACGGCGAGTCGGTCTGGTCGAGCGTCGTTGCCATTTCGTCGAGGGCCGTCGCGACGTAATGGAAGTTGCCAAGCACTTCGTGGAAGAAGAGCGATGTCGCCAACGCGGCCGCACGCTGCTCGGGCGTACCCACCTCGCTGCTGAGCGCGACGAGCCGCGCATGGACAGGCTCGAGTTCGGGCGACGCCCATCCTCGATGCACGCGAATGGCGGCTGCCAGACGCAGGTGCGCCTGCAGCTCACGTTCTGCGCGTCGGCGGGGGTCGGGGTCTCGATCCACGATCGCGATGAGCCGCCGCAACAGAACGGCTGCCTCGTCGTAGGCAAACAACCGCAGAGCGACGTTGGCCGCGCGCTCGTAGTGCGGCAGCGCACGGAGCGGCTGGTTCGCCTGTTCGTAATGCGCAGCGATGCGCGACGCCGCGGCGTCGAGCGACACCTGGTCACCGGTTTCGAGCGCTTCTGCGACGCGGCGGTGCCAGCGCTGGCGCTGCATCGGACTGAGCAGCGTGTAGGCAACTTCGCGCAGCTTGTCGTGCGAAAAATCGTACGCGTCGCCACGCCCTTCTCCACCAGCTTCCCGGATAATGCGCCGCTGCCAGAGCTCCTCGAGACCGCGGACGGTCCGTGCTTCGGTGAACTCGGTGGCTTGCTGCAGCAGACTGGCCGTGAACGCCCGGCCGACGGTCGCGGCCACGCCCGCGAGCTCCCGCGCGTCTTCCGACAGCTGGCGCAGGCGCCCCATCACAACGGCCATCGCGCGCGGAGGAAGCACGTGACCCGTGGCGGGGACTTCTGAGATCGCCGCGGCCGACGACTGCCCGCCTCGCATTGTTTCGACGACGAACAGCGGATTGCCCTCCGTATCTCTGAACAACCGCACCACATCGTCTGTTCCGAGATCCGCGCCTCCCAGGCTCGCAGCGAGACGCGATGTTTCCGTGGCATCGAGCGGACCCAGCGCCAGCTCGGTGAGCTGGCCGCTGGCTTTGAGTGCGAGACGCAGTCTGCCGACCGGATCGTCGAAGCCCACGGCTTCATCACGCAGTGTGGCGATCAGAAGCAGCCGGACCGGCGCATCGAATCGCAAGAGGTAGTGCAGCCACTCGATCGTGTCGGCGTCACTCCACTGCAGGTCGTCGATCACGACCACGAGCGATGATGAGGCTTTCGTGAGCGCACGAGCGAGCGCTTCGAAGAAACGCTGGCGCTGCCAGTAGTCCGAGAGCGGCGCTGGTGGCGGCAGCGTCGGATCCTCGACGAGGAGCTCGGTGAGCAATCGGGCCACTTCGGCCCGCCATACGGGTTCGAGACTCGCCAGAGCCGCGCGGACCGCGCTGCTGCGGAGCAGCTCGGTGATTGGTCCGAACGCCAGGCGCCCCTCGGCTTCGTAGGCGCGCGACCGGGCCGTTGCCATGCCGCGCGCATCGGCCCACGTCAGCGCTTCCTCCGCGAGACGCGTCTTACCGATGCCAGCGTCGCCCGCAATCAGGACGAGTGCCGGAGAGCCGGGGCGAGTCCGCTCCCAAGCGCTGACAATCTGCGCCCATTCGTCCGCACGCCCCACGAGCGGTGGTGCCGCCAACGCATCGCTTCGCCGGGGCGGCGCCGCGGCGCGACGGTTCAACTTCGTATACGCGTCGCGGATCTCCGGGCCGGGTGCTGCGCCGAGCTCACGTTCAACGACGTCCGTATATGCCTCGTACACCTGCCGTGCCGAGGCGAGATCGCCCGCACCGGCGTATAGCCGCAGAAGGCGAAGGCAGCTGGCTTCACGCGCAGGATCGAGCGCGACGAGTTGACGTGCCCGCTCGATCGCTGCCGTCTGATCCCGTGCTTCTTCGAGCAGCCGCGACAGCGTTTCGAGTGACTGCAGCGCGGCGTTCTGCAGGCGTTCGCGCACTGGCGTGAGCCACTCGTCGCTGCAGCTTGGCAGCAGAGGTCCCCGATATCGATCGGCGGCACGTTCCAGCGCGGCGCGTGCAGCCGTTCGATCGCTCTTGCTCCACGACACGCGGGCTGACTCGAACGCTCGTTCGAAATCGCGAGCGTCGACCGACACCTGGTCTGTGTGCCAGCGGAACTCGCGTGCGTCCACGGTCAGCCAGCGGTCGAACCCTGGCCAGGCCTGGCGGAGATGGTGCAGCAGCTGGCGAAGATTGTTCTGTGCCTGGAGATCCGATGCCTCGGGCCAGAGGGCTTCGGCGACCGCGTGCCGTTGAAGCACGGACTCTTTGGAGAGGGCGATGTAACCAATCAGCGACTGCAGCCGCGCGCTGCCGGCGGTCCGCGGCGGGTCGCCGCCTTCACGGAGGGAGAATCCGCCCAGCAATTGCAGAGCAAACGGAGCCGGCATGAGTGCGTGACCTTGAGGATACTCCGACCGCGCCCGGCGGGTCAGCCGCGGGTTCTTGTCATGCGGCGGACACGATCCGTCCGCGGCACTCGCCCAGCCCAATGCGCACGGCGCCGGCACGCTCGCACCATCCGCGAAGCGTCACCTCGTCGCCATCCTCGAGAAACCGGCGAATCTCACCACCTGGCAGCGTCAACGGAGAGCTGTCGCGCCCAGCCGACTCGAGGAGACATCCGCGCGATTCCCGTGTCGGACCTGACACCGTTCCAGATGCAATGAGGTCACCTGGCCGGAGGTTGCATCCGTTGCTCGCGTGATGCGTCAAGAGCTGCGACAGCGTCCAGTAGAGAAATCTGGTGTTTGAATGGCTGACCGCAACGGGTGCGTGGCCGGCTGCCCGCATCTCCGAGGATGACAGCTCGACGCTGAGATGGATATCGACCCCGCCGGACGTACGAATGGTGTCGCTCGCGAGATACGGCAACGGAGCGGGGTCCCCTTCGGCCCGCGCGAATGCGGGCACGCGGAACGGAGCCAGCGCATCCAACGTGACGACCCACGGCGATATCGTCGTCGCAAAACTCTTGGCGAGAAACGGTCCGAGCGGCTGGTATTCCCACGCCTGGATGTCGCGCGCGGACCAGTCGTTCAGCAAGCACACCCCGAACAGGTGCTGCTCCGCGTCGTCAACGCTCAGCGTCGCGCCGAGTGAGGTGCCCTGGCCGACGAATGCCCCCAGCTCCAGCTCGTAATCGAGGCGCCGCGATGCGATCACGGACGGCTCCATGGATGTTTCGACCTTTACCTGGCCGCGCGGCCGCCGGACTGGTGTTCCACTCCTCACGATCGACGAAGCGCGCCCGTGATACCCGATCGGGACGTATTTGTAGTTCGGCAGCAGCGGTTCGTCAGGCCTCAGCAGCCGGCCGACGTTCGTCGCGTGGAAGATGGAGGCGTAGAAGTCCGTGTAATCGCCAATCACCGCCGGCAGACTCATCGTCACGTCCGCCTGACGATGGAGGGCATCGCTTACGACCGGCGGAACCGGCGACCCGGCGCGAAGCCATCCAGATACGGTCCGGCGCAGCTGCCGCCGCGCATCCGGACCGAGTGCCATCAGTCCATTGAGCGACGCCGCCCGACAGGCGTGACCGATCGACTCGAGTTCAACAGCGAACAAGCCTGATTGATCGCAGGCTGCCAGGTCGAGCACCGCATCGCCAATCGCGATGCCGGGACGCGGCTCGCCACCGGGCGGAGCGAACACGCCAATTGGAAGATTCTGAATGGGAAAGTCACAGCCAGGCGTATTGGCAGACGCCAGCCAGCTGCGGCGTTCTGGATCGTGCGTCTCGTCGAGCGGCATCACATCGGTCGCGCGGTCACCGTGCATCCAACCACGAGCGGAAGTACTCGCCATCCTCGATATCGAGCGCGTGGCGGCTGACGTGGAGCGGATGGAACGTGTCGAGCATCACGGCGAGCTCGTCGGTGCGCGTCGCCCCGAGTGACGCTTCCGTCCGCCCCGGATGCGGTCCATGCGGCACGCCATCTGGATGGAGCGTAATCGAACCGTACTCGATGCCCTTCCGGCTCATGAACTCCGCGCTTGCGTAGTAGATCACCTCGTCTGACATCACGTTGGAGTGATTGTACGGGACGGGAATCGCGTCCGGATCGAAGTCGAACGGTCTCGGGCAGAACGAGCACACAACGAAATTATCGCCCTCGAAGGTCTGATGCGTCGGGGGCGGCAGGTGAACACGGCCGACGCGCGGCTCGAAGTCGTTGATGTTGATCGCCCACGGGTAGTAGTACCCGTCCCACCCAGCGAGATCGAACGGGTGAGAGACGACCACGACCTCGAACAGCCGGTTCTCCTTCTTGACGACAAGTTTGAACTCTCCGCTGGCATCGTGGGTCTGGAGCGTCTGCGGGCGCCGGATATCGCGCTCCGAGAATGGAGCCGATTCCATCAGCTGCCCATGCTCGTTTCGATATCGCTTCGGCGTGCGCACGTACCCGGCGCTTTCGATCACGAGGCAGCGGAGCGGCGACGTGGTGAACGAGTACCGATGAAGGATCCCGCGCGGAATGACCAGGTAGTCGCCCTTCGAGAACGGCAGATCGCCGAGCTGTGTCTCGAGCACGCCTGCGCCGTCGCTGACGAACACGATTTCGTCGCCCTGCGCGTTGCGGTAGTAGTAATCGTCTTCGCGATTGGGCTGGACGAACAGCATCGCCACGTCGTTGTTGAACAGCATCGGCACACGATCCGCCGTGATGCTGCCGCCGGACGCGAGTTGGTGCGTCCGAAAGTGCCGATGACGGAACTGCCGGTCGGGATCGCGTTCCCAGCGCAGATCGCGCATCAGTCGCGTGGACTTCACATGCGTCGGCTGATGCAGGTGATAGAGCAACGACGAAGGACCGACGAAGCCCTTGTTGCCGATCAGCTCCTCGGCATACAGAGCGCCGTCCGGCCGCCGGAACACCACGTGCCGTTTGCGCGGCAGTGATCCGAGTTGATGGTAGATAGGCATATTCGCTGGATCACTTCAACAACGATTGCAGATTGACGATTGCAGAATAGCCCTTCATTGCCAATCGCCCTCTCATCCAGCCCAAGCTGTCATTCGTCATTCGTCAATCGTCAATCATCATTCGTCAATGCAGGTATCGCCGAATCAGAGGTTCCCTCTGAGCGCCTGCTCGCGCTCGATCGCTTCGAACAGCGCACGGAAGTTGCCCTTGCCGAAGCCGCGGCTCCCCTTCCGCTGGATGATCTCGAAGAACACGGTCGGCCGATCCTCGACTGGACGCGTGAACAGCTGCAGCAGATAGCCGTCGTCGTCGCGATCCACGAGAATGCCGAGCTGTTTGACCGTCGCGACCTCCTCGTCGATCGATCCGACGCGCGTGGGCAGCTGGTCGTAGTAGCTCGATGGTACGCGCAGGAACTCGACGCCCTGATCCCGCAAGGCTGTTACGGTGCGCTCGATATCGGCAGCGAGCAGCGCGATGTGCTGGACACCCGGGCCGCCGTAATACTGCAGGTACTCGTCAATCTGACTCTTGCGCCGCCCGGCCGCGGGCTCGTTGATCGGGAACTTGATCGCATACGCATCGTCGCTCATGACGATGCTCATGAGCGCGCTGTACTCGGTCGAGATGTCCTTGTCGTCGAAGCTGATATAACGCTTGAAGCCGAGCACCCGCGAGTACCAGTCCGCCCAATAGTCCATCTTGCCGAGCTCGACGTTCCCGACGATGTGATCGATGCGAAGGATGCCGGTATCGGGACCGGGCACGCGCCGCTCGACGAAGCCCGGGAGAAAAGGCCCCTGGTAGTCGCGTGTCGAGATGAACGAGTGGAGCGTGTCGCCGTACGTTTTGATGGCCGCCCGCCGGACAATGCCGTGGTCGTCTGAGACGTCGAACGGCTCGATGGCGGGCTCCGCGCCTCGCTTTACCGCCTCGTGAAATGCCGCATCCGCATCATCGACCTGAAAGGCAATGTCGCGGACGCCATCGCCGTGGCGATGCACGTGGGCCGCACAGGGGTGGTCGGGGTTGAGAGCCGTCGAGAACACGAACCGCGCCTTGCCCTGCTGTACGACGTGCGAGGTCAGGTCGCGCCGTTTGGTCTCCAGGCCCGCATACGCGATCTGGGAAAAGCCGAACGCGTTCCGATAGAAAAAGGACGCCTGCTTCGCGTTGCCCACCCAGAACTCGACATGGTGAATCTGCCGCAGCTTCAGGGGGTTCTCGGACATGCGACGATGATAGCGAACGGCGCATGACCATTACAAGCTGCGCGCATAGATCGACACCCAACCGTCAGTGGTCAATCGTCAATCTGCCATGTGGGAATACTTCACCGCGGCATGTAGACCGTCACGACTGAGGCAATGATCGCAGCGGCCGTGGCCGCGAGACAGACCAGGGCGCCGATGAGGTGATCGATTCCCTCGGCCTTCGACGGATTGAGCAGCCAGGCCGCAGCGTAGCCGCCGGCGAAGCCGCCTGCGTGCGCCCAGTTATCGACGCCCGGCATGATGAGGCCGAAGAAAAAGAGGATGACCGCGTATTGCCACGCAACGGCTCCAGCGAGATGGCTGCCTGTCCGATGTGAGTAGCACACCTGCGCGCCGAGCAAGCCGAAGATCGGCGCAGACGCCCCGACAGTCACGACACTACCGCCAATCACGGGCAGTCCTGGAAGCAGCACGCCCATGACGGAGCTGATCGTGAACCCGACCACGGAGGCCGCGGTGTAGATGATGACGGTGCGGCCCGGGCCATAGAGCTCCGCGGTTTCCGGTGCCAGCTGGCGCACCCACAACAGGTTGAACGCGATATGGAGAAGGCCCCCGTGCAGCCAGCCGGCGCTGAGTACGGTCCACCATCTGCCGAACTGAAACACTGGCAGAGCGCCACTCGCTCCAAAGATGATGTTCGCGCGGACGCTGGGGGCAAGCAGAGATGTCAGTCCGCCACCGACGCCTTCCGGTCCTGACCACACGAGCGTCAGGACATACAGGATGATCGTCCCGCCCATGATCACGTAGATGAAGCCGAGATCCTGGCCGAGCGATCGAATCAGCGGTGAGAAGCCCCAGAGACTGGGGTTCGCGCGACCGCAGTTGTAGCAGCGGTCATCGTTGACACCGACCAGATATCCACAGCCAGGACAGACGACCGACCCCGTGCGCTGACGCTTGAACATGCGCACCGATCATACTTCCCGCCGCCGGTGGCAGGGATGCGAGAAGACGACAGAACGAGGCTTTGGGCCTTAGCAGCCTGTGGTGAAAGTATTTGAGCGCCGCATCAAAGGCTTGCGAATTGCCGTCTCGGTATCGCGGCGGCGAGATCGGCCTCTGGAAGGATCATCCCTCGCGTCCGCGCCCGTCCTGCTCCGGGCCCTCCTGCGACCAGTGCCCGGTCATTTTCGGCGACTGTTCTCCGACGTGCGGGCGGCAGAACGGCCATGCGCCTAGTACCAGCAATAGGCCACCTACAACAATGAATACGAGGGTCACGGACAAGCCGGCCAAGAAATGCGGCAGAGTATAAGGT
>JBKPMA010000044.1:0-19136 GCA_046731935.1 Acidobacteriota bacterium | reverse complement strand
CTTCGAGACCGTTCGACACGATGTCGGCACGGTAGCCGAGCCGTGCGAGGACGTGGAGTACCACCTTCTGGTTCACGACGTTGTCTTCGGCGACCAGAATCCTGAGCGGCAGCCGCTCGCCCAGAACGGGCGCCGTCTTGCCTGGCGGCTCGGGTCGTGCCGCCAACGCCGACGGCTCGGTTACGATGGATGCCAGGACGTTGAAGAACGCAGACGCCTTGATCGGCTTCGTCAGCTGCGAGGCGAAGAGACCCGGCTCGGGACGATTCAGCAGCCCCAGCGACGTGAGCAATACGAGCGGACTCGTGCGCACGGCATCCTCGGCCTGCAGCGCCCTCGCGAGCTCGACGCCGTCCATCCCTGGCATCTGCATGTCCAGGACGGCGATATCGAACGTGTTGCCCGCGCGGACCCACTCGATCGTGTCGGCTCCGTTCGCGAACTGCACCGCCTCGAGCCCCCACGCCGTCGCTTGTCGCGTCAGGATCAGCCGATTCGTGGCGTTGTCATCGACGACGAGCAGCCGGCGTCCGGTCAGCGACCGCACATCGACCGGCGGCGCCGTCGGCGTGAACTCGATCGCCCGGGCCGCCAGCGTGAAGTGGAACGTCGATCCTCGGCCGACCTCGCTGTCGACCCAGATGCGCCCGCCCATCAATTCGCACAGGCGCTTGCTGATCGCCAGGCCCAGTCCTGTTCCTCCGAAGTTCCGCGTCGTGGATGCATCGACCTGACTGAACGAACGGAACAGGCGATGCAGACGATCGGCGGGAATGCCCACGCCGGTGTCCTTCACCGATATCTGCAGCAGACAGGGATCTCCGGGCGCCGGAGCGGTCTGGGCGCGGCGGACGGCCACGTCGCTCGAGGGTTCCGTCTCCTGGTGCGCCAGCCGGATGTGAACCACGACCTCGCCGCGATGCGTGAACTTCACCGCATTGTTCACGAGATTCACCAGGATCTGTCTGACGCGTGTGACGTCCCCGATGATGGCCTCGGGCACGCCCGGCTCCATCAGGTAGCCCAGCTCGAGGCCGCGCTCCGATGCGCGGACGGCGCAGAGGTCCAGCGTCTCTTCCACGCACTCCCGGAGGCGGAACGGTTGCTGCTCGAGCTCGAGGTTCCCGCTTTCAATCTTCGAGAAATCGAGGATGTCGTTGATGATCGTCAGCAGCGAATCCCCGGACGTGCGGGTGATGCTCACGAACTCCTTCTGCTCGGGCGACAACGGCGTGTCGAGCAGCAGCCCCGTCATGCCGATGATCGCGTTCATCGGCGTGCGGATCTCGTGCGACATGTTGGCGAGGAACTCAGACTTCGCGCGATTGGCGGCTTCGGCTTCGTCGCGGAGCGATGCGGCCGTTCGCAGCTGCTCCCGGATGACTTCCGTCTGGCGCCGTACACGGCGTCTGAGCACCGCGACCCACGCCGCAATCGCCAGGCCGCCGGCCGTGACCATACCCAGCAGCGCCGCGAGATTGCGCATCGTCCACCACGGCGCCGCAACGACCACGCGGATGTCCGATGGCGATCGCAGCAGGAGCCGGAACGACAGGACCAACGGTCCCCCAGCCTGATTGAGGACGGAGGGATCCGTCTGCGTCACACAGATCCCCGTCGCCGAAATGATCGTTCCTGGCGCGAGGTGATCGAGCCCCGTCTCGGTGGGCGGAGCGTCGAGCGTCGCGGTGAACAGCTGATCGCCGGCCTGCAATGTGACGATTTGTTCGTGTGACCGCTTCACAACGTGCTCGATCACCTGCGCTTCGAGGCGCACCAGCGCCGCATGCCGTCCTCCGCCCATCGCGTCGTCGACGGTCAGGAGGGTGGGTTCCGGGGCGGGACCGGCACTCAGCTTGCGGACGAGCGCGTCTTCGAGCTCCGGTGCGGCCTCCCCCGCCGTCGGGAAGCCGACGACGTCCACGCGATCGCCTGGCATGAGACGCACGGCTTGCGCAGTCTTGATTCTGAGTCCGATCCCGTGGTCGCGGATGAAGACGCGATTCTCGCGCTGCATCGTCACGACGCCGCGGACGTGCGTCAATGCGGCCGGATCCTCCGAGAGGCTGAACTCCAGCAGTCCTGCACTCGATCGCAGGGGCAGCGCGAACGGGTCGCTCGCGAGCGCGCTCTGAACCGCGGTCTGCTCGAGCGTCGGCACCATCAGCTTGATGCCGACGAGCTGCCGGCGATCGTTGAAGACCGCGCCGCAGACACCGCGAACGCGCAAATGGCCGCCCACCAGATGCGTGGGCAGCTTTGCACCTGGGTTCCTCGGAACGACGACGGGGTACTTGTGGGATCCGGAGACGAGCGTCAGGGCGACGTGAATGTCGCCGTCGGCGAGTCCGACGCTTTGTACGAGTCCATCCGCTTCGACCCAGGCGCTGTCGAAGTGTCCCGAGAGCAACTGGTCGAACGGGACGCGCTGGGGAGCCGGCAGTGTCCCGCGCCCCACGACGCGAATCCGCGGCTCGACCACCATCGGTGCGAAACCGCCGCGCGCACTGAACCCGTCGATCTCGACCAGATCACCGGTGTGGAGTCTCGGCGGGTTGGGGATATCCGCGTGCACGTAGATCCCGCCGGTCGCATCCTGGATGAAGAGATTCGACCAGGGCAGATCGTAGTACGTCACGACTCCTCGCAGCCGGACCGGATATCGTTCCTTGGCGGCGAGCGGCGGCAGACCGTGGACGGCCGCGACGGTCGTCAGGAGCTGCGTCGGTCGCGGTGTTCCCGGAGCGGACTCCGGTTGGTCGATCGCCGCACGGATCACCGCATTCTCTATCGTGCGGTGCGCCACATCGCCACTCACGAAGCCGAGTACGTCTGCGCGGCCGCCCGCCACGAGGTCGGACCCGGTCGCATCCGTTTCAATCTCGCCTGTGTCGTCCACGAGGAGGAGGGCGCCATCTGCGCGCTCTCTGACGCGACCCTGCAGGCGAATACGGTGATACGGCGGCCGGCCCAGTGTGGCAAGGCTGGCCACGGTCCTGACCGGCACGGCATAGGGATCGCGCGGCGGCTCCTCGAGTACACGCACCTGCGCGCGCGACGGCACCAGCACCTGCGCGTGGACGACCTCGCCGTCGCTGGTGCGTATGGTCTGTGCCACGCCGCGAACGCTGACGCGTGCGTTCACGACGGTGTCTGCATCCGTGGCGCCGTCGTCGGCAATCAGCGCGACGAAGCGGCCATCGTCGCCGTCCAGATCCCACCGCGCGAGCTGCCCGTTGTTGCGTTGCTCAACCACCGCACTGCGCACGATCCCTTCGACTTCGACGAAGTGCTCCGCGTGGCTGCCTGTGACGAGGTCAGAGGCGGCGACCGGCACCGCGTACGGAAGCATCGCGGCGCCCAGCGACGTTCCCCGTGTTGCGAGGACCAGCGCCGTGCGGCCTGACTCTGAAAGAGAGCCGTCGAATTCGACGCGTTCGCCCGGTCCGAACTGGAGTGTGCCGAGCCGGCTCGTGTCGACGACGATGATGGCCTCGTCGTTCTGAACCATCAAGCGAGGCTGGCCGGGAAAGCGATACGTCACGATTCCTTTGACGTGCGCCTGCCGCGGCGCAATGCCCGGCCCAAACAGAGTCCGACCTATGACGCCCGCGACGACGACTGCCGCGGCCACGCCTGCCCAGCCCAGGTACTGGCGGCGTCCCCAACGAGACGCAGCACTCCCGTGCGCACGATCGCTGTCGTGGACGTGAGGCTCCATGTGGTGTGAATCGGCGGGTCGGCGCCCCTACATGAGCCGAACCCGCACACGGGGGAAGGAAGGTGCGGGCGAGAGGTGCGGCCAGGAGGTGCCGTCAATAGGGCGTGCGTGTGAAAGCGCGTGCGAATGTGCGCCGCGGCGGGGAAGTACTTGAGATGCACCCTTCAGCCCGCACCGCTTGGTCGCACGTTTTGACCGCACCTTCCGTCCGCACCCTTCGGCCGCACCTCCGTCCGTCTATTTGAGACCGAAGATATTGAGCTCGCCCTGCGTGACCACGAATACCTTGCCGTCGTACACGGTGGGAATCGAGAAACGCACCCCGACGGGCAGCGTGTCGGCGTCGCCCGCCGGAGCAATGCCTGCGCGCTGGTCGTCCGCGGTGCCGCTGCTCTTGTACAGCACGTGCGACACGTCGGACGCGTCGAACGCGTACAACACCGCGGGCGTCAACGTCCTCTCACCCGAATCCACCGCCCACACAATGCCGCCTTGATTGCCATTGGCACTGATCGACGTCGTCACACCGGGAAAGCGAAACTTCATCGTTGAGATCGATACCGGCTCGTTGGCCAGTCCGCCGTCGACGACGTCGAACGCCTTAAGCGAGTCGCCCGCAGCGGCAATGTAGACCCGGCCGTTGAAGTAGGAGGGCGAGCTGAACATGCCGTGGCCCTGAAATACGTCGGCCAACCGATCGTCGGCATCCACCGCCCTGACGTTCTTGAACACCTGCACGACGGGATCGCAGGTGTCAGTCCACGCCCGGGGCGCGGCGGCCCGACGAACTCCGGCAATCGCCGCCAGTGCCTCGCTCGTGCATTGCGTCTGGTGCACGTTGTCGATGGTGAACTGAACGCGGTTTATGACGTACACGAGTCCCTGCTTGCCGCCCCCGATGAGGAGGCGACGATGCGTACCGGACTGATCGGGAAGCAGGAGCGTGCCCCCCGTACCGACGTCCAGGTCGTAGTCGAGCAGAAACTGCGGATTGAACGGCTCGAAGTAGTCGAGGACGCCGAACTCCTTGCGATCGAGAATCGTTTCGCGGTCCACCGGCAGCGCCAGAATAGTGTCGCCCCAGTTCCCGGCCTTCGGGTCGTATGGACCATTCCCGACTTGCACGTACATCGTGCCATCGGTGTCGATGGCCGGTGCCGCGCCGCTGTTCCAGATGCCTCCGTAGGCGCCGTTCGGGGATGTATTGAAGGCCACTGCCTGGGCGAGATGATTCCGCGTGTCATAACCGAACAGCCACCCGTAGTAAGGCAGCTGGTCGCAGTACGACGCGAAGGCGATATAGACGATGCCGTTGACCAGCGCCAGCGCCGCGCGCTGATTCTCGCGAAGCGGGTTGAAGCGCACCGTACCGCTCGGCTCTGGAAAATCGGGAATTCCGTAGCCGGCGGCCGTACCGTCGATGACAACCGGGGATCCCATGGAGGTCTGCTCGAGTCCAGTCCCGAGATCCAGCGCATGCAGTGCGAAGGCGATCTGTCCGGCGCTGTCCTTTGTTTTCGTCACAACGTAGACGGTGCGCGTAACGGGGTCGATGACCGGGGTGCTGGTGATCCCGATCTCAGGCGCGACAGCCCCGCAGACTTCGCCCGTGGCGCCTACGTTGTCGGCGTTCGGTGCTGGCGTGGAGCCTTCGGGCACGAGGTGCTGCTGCCAGATCGGCGACGACCAGTGCGAGGGGTGCTGGTCGACGTCCGCGTCAAATGCGTAGACCGTATCGTGCTCGGTCGCGACAATGACGAGGTTATAGGTTCCGCTGCCGGTGACGACGCCGGGCGCGTAAAGCGGTTGGCCGTAGACCAGGCCGTCGACTGCGAGGTGCGTCTTGAAGCGTCCGAAGTGAGCCGGCGTCACCGTGGCAGGCGTCAGGCGGGTCTCTGACAGGTTCTGGCCGGTGCGCGCCCAGTCGTTGTGATAGGTGAAGACGCCGGGCGATCGGTTCTCGGGCTCCGTGGTCACCTGCCGTCGCGAGGAATCCGTCTTGGTCGGCGTTCCAGGCGGCTGGATCAGCTGGGCATTCACCAACCACACGTCGCACACGATCGCGAGCACGAGTAACGCAGACAACGCGAGACGCACGCGGAGGTCGCCCCTGCAATCGTCGTGACATCTCGGTGAATTCGCATGAGCTTTGGCCGGGGCCGCGGCAGTATGGGAGTAGTGTGCGGGAGCTCGCCTAGTCCATTCCCGCTACGCGGGCCGCGCGAATCGGGGGGATCGCGGCCGAGAAAAACGCCGTGGCAAGTGGCGCAAGCACCGTCTGGCTTCAGCGTAAAATGAACAATTCAGCGTCATTCGCGACATCGAAAGGATGCCCGTGATCACCCGAGCTCTCGTGTTGGCTGCCCTGCTCATCAGCGGAGCGGCTCCTGTCATCGCCCAGACGCCGGCCGCCCAGCCGGCCGCGAACGCGACCGCGCAGCCGCCGGCGCCCGTGAAGGTCACCTCCGTCGAGGGCATCACCGAGTACAAGCTCGGAAATGACCTCCGGGTGCTTCTGTTCCCGGATCCTACGAAGGCCACGGTCACGGTCAATGTGACCTACAAGGTGGGGTCCCGGAACGAGAACTACGGCGAAACGGGGATGGCGCACCTGCTGGAGCACCTGCTCTTCAAGGGATCGACCAACCACACGAACATTCCCCAGGAGCTGACGTCGCACGGCGCGCGCCCCAACGGCTCGACGTGGTTCGATCGGACGAATTACTTCGAGACCTTCCAGGCCACCGAAGACAACCTCAAATGGGCCCTCGAGCTCGAGTCCGACCGGATGGTGAACTCGTTCGTGGCGAAGAAGGACCTCGACAGCGAGATGACCGTCGTGCGTAACGAGTTCGAGCTCGGTGAGAACGATCCCGGCAACATCCTCGGCGAACGGGTCCTCTCTACTGCGTACCTGTGGCACAACTACGGACACTCCACCATCGGCGCGCGTGCAGACATCGAGAACGTGCCGATCGAGCGGCTGCAGGGCTTCTACCGCACGTACTACCAGCCGGACAACGCCGTGCTGCTCGTCGCCGGCCGATTCGACGAAGCGAAAACCCTCGCGCTCATCAATGACACGTTCGGGCGGATCGCGAAGCCGACGCGTGCGCTCGTCACGACATACACGGCGGAGCCTCCGCAGGACGGCGAACGTCGCGTGGAATTGCGGCGGGTCGGCGATCTGCAGGCCGTCGCGGTGGCCTATCACGTACCCGCCGGTGCCCATCCGGACGCGGCTGCGGTGGGTGTGCTCGACGCCATCCTCGCTGACGCCCCGTCAGGCCGGCTCTACAAAGCGCTCGTCGAGACCCGGAAGGCGTCGTCGGTCCACAGCCAGTATCTGTATCTTCACGATCCCGGCTTTCTGTTGATTGGCGCCGAGGTGCGGCAGGAGTCATCGCTGTCCGACGCGCAATCCACGCTCCTGCAGACGCTCGATCAGGCGGTCTCGCAGCCGGTCACGAAGGAAGAGGTGGAGCGTGCGCGCGCGACGCTGCTCAAACAAATCGATCTGACGTTGAATTCCGCCGATCGTGTCGGATTGGAGCTGTCGGAATGGATTGGGGCGGGCGATTGGCGCCTGTTCTTCCTGAATCGCGACCGCATCAAAGCGGCAACCGTCGAAGACGTCCAGCGCGTCGCGAGTGCGTATCTGAAGCCGTCGAACCGCACGGTCGGCATCTTCGTGCCGACCCCCAAGCCCGATCGTGCCGCGATTCCAGCGGCGCCAGACCTGGCTGGCCTGCTGAAGAACTACACGGGACAGGCCGCTGCGGCCGCCGGCGAGGCGTTCGATCCGTCGCCGGCCAACATCGACGCCAAGACCGTTCGCTCAACGCTGCCGAACGGGATGGCGCTGGCGCTGCTGCCGAAGAAGACGCGCGGCGAGACCGTGTTCGCGACCATCACGCTGCGATTTGGCGACCTGCAGCGCCTGATGAACATGGCGACGGTCTCGGATCTCACGGCCGACATGCTGCTACGAGGGTCTACCAAACATACCCGGCAGCAGATCAAAGATGAGCTCGATCGTCTCAAGGCGCGCGTGTCGATCGCGGGCTCGCAGCCGCAGGCGACAGCGACAATCGAGACGACACGGGCGAATCTGCCCGAGGTGCTGACGCTCGTGGCCGAAGTGCTGACGAGTCCGGCGTTCCCCGCCGACGAGCTCGAGGCATTGCGGCAGGAGAATCTGGCGGCCATCGAGCAGCAGCGGACCGAGCCCGATGCCCTGGCGCAGACCGCCTATCAGCGGCACATGAATCCGTATCCCACAGGCGATCCGCGTTACTCGCCGACACTCGATGAGTTGTTCGCCTGGTACAAGGCGGCCACGCTCGAGCAGATCCGCAAGTTTTACACCGATCTGTACGGCGCCTCGAACGCGCAGATGGCCATCGTCGGCGACATCGATCCGAACGAGACGGCCGCACTCGTGGGCAAACTGTTCGGCAACTGGAAGAGCCCCAACGGCTATACGCGCGTGCCCCGCCCCTATCAGGCGGTGGAGGCGATGAACCAGACGATCGAGACACCAGACAAGGCGAATGCGTTCTTCATCGCGGGCCTCAATCTCAAGATGCGAGACGACGATCCGGACTACCCTGCCATGGTGCTGGGCAACTACATGCTTGGCGGCGGGTTCCTGAATTCGCGGCTGGCGTCGCGCATCAGGCAGAAAGAAGGCCTGTCGTATGGCGTGGGATCGCAGTTCCAGGCCAGTCCGCTCGACCAGGCCGGGATGTTCGTCACGTTCGCTATCTACGCTCCGCAGAACGAAACGAAGCTCGAAGCCGCGTTCAAGGAAGAAGTCGCACGCGCGTTGAAAGAGGGCTTTACGGATCAGGAGATCAAGGAAGCGAAGTCAGGCTATCTGCAAGGCCGTCAGGTCAGCCGCGCGCAGGATGGTCCGCTCGCGAACCGTCTGGCGCAGGATCTCTTCCTCAAGCGCACGGTGCAGTGGGACAGCGACCTCGAAACGAAGGTCGCCGCACTGACGCCGGCGCAGGTACAGACCGCTTTGCAGAAGTACGTCGACCTGTCGAAGATGGTGATCATCAAGGCCGGCAATTTCGCCGGTGCCCAATCGACCCCCGCGCAGCCGGAACCGACCGGAACGTCGGCGCCGAAACCGTAAGCTGACACGGGGACCGCTCTCGTCGGGGCGGGGACGTTCGGACAGTAATCCGACGTACCCTGCCCCGATCCTTCACGTCAGCGATGCCGTGGTCCCGTGCCGTTGTTGAGCCACACATCGATCCGCGGCGCGTCCCAGTTGTAGGGCTTGTTCAGAATATCGAGATCGCCATCGCCATCCAGATCGGCGAGGCGCGTCTCGTGAAAGCCGTGTCCAACCGCCATCTGGGTGACACGGAAGCCCCCCTTTCCATCGCCGTACAGAATGAACGCGGTGGCGTTGGGGTTGTCTGGTGCGGTCTCGTTCTCACGCCACTTGGCCATTTCGGCCGCGAAGATATCGAGATGGCCGTCGCCATCGATGTCACCGATGTCGAGCGAATGGCCGTGAACGAGATCGCGGCCGATCAGGTCGCGGCCAGACCAGTCGGACTCGCGTTCGGGATTCCCGGTGCACTCGTAGATTTTCAGCGGCCCGCTGCCATCACCGGGTGCGATGACGATTTGCAGCGTCTTGCCCGGCTTGAAGCGTCCCGCCGCGATCCGCCCGCCAATCGTACCGACCTTGATCGGCGTGAAGCGATCGCCGTCGACGTGTTTGAACCAGAAATTGCCGGCCAGCAGATCGATCGCGCCATCCCCGTCCACGTCGGCCGCCGCCAGGCCTTCTGCGTACTTGAATCCGCCGGAAGGATCGCCGCTCTCACCGGCTGACCCGGTGAAGATAGCGGTACGCGGCCATGACGTGGCCTCTCTCGGATGCGCCGGAATGTCCGCCAGAAACAGGGTCTTCGCTCCCTGATTCCAGAAAGCGAGCTGCGGGCGGCCGGTGCCCTTGAAATCACCAAACACCTGATCGTGGTGTTGTGTTTCGCCGTCGCTTTTAATCAGATGGCGTGTCCAGGGAATTGCCGCGTCGAAATGCGGTGATGGATTCTCCCACCACCACACTTCGCGGCTCTGCCAGTCGCCGCCGAACACCAGATCGAGATCCCCGTCGCCGTCGATGTCGTACGCGGCACCGCCGGCTTCCACCGTCAGAAAGGCGGGCTCGATCACGACCCTCGTCCACGCCTTGTCAGTCCGGCGATACCACACGAGGGCCGGTGCGACGGCACGGAAGCTGATGACGAAGTCGCTGACGCCGTCGCCGTCGAGATCGGCGACGAGCGATCCGGTCTGCTGTGTGGACGTGCCGGGGACGGGCAGGTCTCCGTGTCGACTCGACAGATTGATCCAGCGCGGATCCGCCGCGAGGACAACCGCACTCGTGGTAGCGAGGATGAACAGCAACACGAGGCGCGTTCTCATGCGCCTACTCTAGACCAGTGCCCGCAGCCTGCAGCCCGTAGTCCGTAGTCCATAGTCCGTAGCCTGCAGCCCGCAGCCTGTGGCCTGCAGCCTCCAGCCTCCAGCCTGCAGTCCGTAGTCCGATATACTCGGGCGCTCATGACCAAGACGTTGATCGAGGGCCTGCGGCGCTTCCGCAGCGACTTCTTCCCCCGATTCCGAGATCACTACGCCCGGCTGGTCGAAAATGGCCAGCAGCCGAACACGCTCTTCCTCGGCTGCGCGGATTCGCGCGTGGTCCCGGATCTCCTCACGGATACGCTCCCGGGCGAGCTGTTCGTCGTCAGAAACATCGGCGCGCTCGTGCCGCCGTTCGAGCAGGACATTGGCTATCACGGCACGTCCGCGGGAATCGAGTTCGCGACGGTCGTGATTGGCGTCAAAGACATCATTGTGTGCGGACACAGCCACTGCGGCGCCATCCGTGCGCTCTACGAACCACCCCGCGAAGACACGCCGCACATTGCGCGATGGCTCGGACTCGCGCGTCCCGCGGCGCTGGCCGAAGAAGCCGTCACGCCCGAACTGCTGCGCCGCACCGAGATGCGATCCATCGTCATTCAGGTGGAGCGGCTCATGTCGTACCCGATGGTCCGCGAGCGGGTCGAGCGCGGCGAACTGGCGCTTCATGGCTGGTACTACGTGATCGAAGAAGGCCGCGTGTTCGCGCTGGACTTCGAGACCGGCGAGTTCTCCCCCACTGCGTGAGTGATCGGGCGCCGCTTGGTCCCGCCGGTAGACGCCTTCAGGGAGTACACCGGCGAGGCCATGCTGGCTGCACTTGCACCTTAGTGGCAGGTCACGACGACGAAATTTGTAACGGCGGCCGCCGATCAAATTTGTAAGTGACACTTGTGTCGACGCAATCGCAGTTGTGGGTCTACACTGCTCACCCACGCGATTGCCGGATTGTGCTCCGGCCAAGGAGAACTGACATGAGTCGTCGAGTCGTGCTGTCACTTACCGCGCTGCTCGCGTTGTCCGCAGCGGCCGTCTACGTTCGTCAGGCGCCGCTCGAAGCGCAGGCCACGACCTGCGTTTCGCTCCCGACGGCCGGACACTTGAAGTCGTACTTGTCGCAGGCGCCGTCGAACGGTGGCACTGTCGGCGGACTCTTCAACGGCACGCGGATGTGGGCGGCAGTCGTCAATCGTGATGGTGTCGTCTGCTCGATCGCGACATCCACCGTCGATCCGACGCAGGTGTGGCCGGGCAGCCAGGCCATCGCGAAATCGAAAGCGTATACGGCAAATGCGTTCAGCCTCGACGCGCTCGCGCTCTCGACGGCACGGCTCTATACGTTCACGCAGCCGGGCCACTCGCTCTGGAGCCTCGGCCAGTCGAACCTGTTCAATCCCGCATTTCTGGCGGCACCGAGAATGCCGAATCGTCCCGGCATCGCGGGCGGCCTGATCTTCTTCGGTGGCGGCGTGCCGCTCTATCGCGGCGGCCGCATCATCGGCGGATTGGGCGTCAGCGGCGATACGTCCTGCGCGGATCACGAGATCGCCAAGCGCGTGCGCAACCTCGCCAGCCTGAATCCTGCCGGCGGGATGCTTGTCGACGACATCACGTATTCCAGCGCTGATGGAGCGAGTGCGTTCACGCATCCGCTGTGCCCCAACACCTACCGCAACGGCACATTCCTGGGCGACGAAGCTGCCGCCACCGGCTACTGAGGCGCTCAAATGGGAACGAGGCGATGGTCACAGCCATCGCCTCTGTCCTGCTCCGGGTCGAGTCTCGGTGATCCTCGTCTAGCCTATCAACTGCGCGAGGTACACCTTGGAGGCGCGCACGTCCTCCATCTGCTGCGGCCCTGATGTCTCACGCTCGATCGTGATCGCGCCGCGATAGCCGAGGGCTTTCAGCCGCTCGATGATCTTGCGAAAGTCCACCTTGCCCTTGCCGATGGCAACCTCTTCGCCGAGGTCGTCGGGATTGGTGGGCCACAGGCCATCCTTGGCGTGCATGCCCTGGATGTGCGGTCCGAGCAGCTCGATGGCATCGACCGGATTGGCCTTCCCGTACAGGATGAGATTCGCGACGTCGAAGTTCACGCCCTGATTGTCGGTGCCGACGTCCCGTATGGCCCGAATCAAGGTAATGGGCGTCTCCTGTCCGGTTTCGTACCGGAAGTACTGTCCATTCGCGCGGCAATACGACGCGACATCGCGCATGGTGTCGATCGCTTCCTTGTACAGCGGATCGTTCGGATTCTCCGGAATGAAGCCACAGTGCGTCTGTACCGCCGGGATGCCGGCCTGCTTCGCGAAATCAGACGCCTTCTTGATCTGCGCTACGCGGGCGGCACGCGTGGATCGCGGCACGAGTCCGATCGTCTCGGGTCCGTGGTTGAAGTCCCAGACTTCCTTGCCCGGGCCGCCCACAACCAGTGACGTCGCTTCGAGCCCGAACTTGTCGAGAGCCGCCCGAAGTCGCGCCGCTCCCGCGCCATCGAACTCGTCGACCGACACCTGGCACGTCGGAATACCGAGCTCGTGCACTCTCGTGAGCGCCGCATCCGGATCGCGATCGACGCCGAGGATGAGCCCCAGGCGGAGCGGCGTCTTGCCAGCATTTGGATCGGCGAGTGGTGGCGCAACGGCATGAACGATTGAAGACGACGTGCGAGGCACGAGCGTCGAGGTGCTTGCCGCAATCGCCGCGGCGGATGCCCGCAGAAAATGACGTCGCGTCGTAGTCATGCCGGTGATTGTGCCAGAAGGTGTGTGTGGCTTCCAGCCGCGCGACGCTCAGTGGGCTGTCGTGATCGCAGCCAGACGCTCGCGCGCCAGGGACTCCACGGCTGCCAGTCGTGTCTGGCGGGCCATGCGAATCGCCAGGTCGTACTGCGTGCGCGCCGCGTCCCGCTCGCCTTCGTGGGCGAGCGCGTCGCCAAACTTGATTACGACAGGTACGATCGCCTCCGGCGGCGGCCGCCTGTCAGCGGGTGCGGCCGTGACGAGTTCCAGATAGGTCCTGTAATGGGACAGTGCGGATGTGATGTCGCCGCGCGCCTCCAGGAGGCCCGCCAGGTAGCCGTGCACCTGAAGCTGAGACGAGTCCTGTTCGAGCGCTTTGCGCCACCACTGCTCCGCCGAGCTCTCATGTCCCAGGCGGTATGCCAGCACGCCCGCGTTCACCAGCGTGTCCACATCGTCAGGCCACCGAGCCGCGACCGACTCTGCGGCGGTGTACGCCTCACTGAACCGATTCGCCTCGATGAGCAGACGGACGAGTGCCCGCGCGGGTGAGGGATTGTCGGGACTGATCGACATCGCACGGCGGAGCGCGGATTCCGCAGCGGCCGTGTTTCCCGCCTTGCCTTCCGCCTGCGACAGCCGGAGGTACGCGCCCGTGTCGAAGGGATTGAGGACGGTGGCCTTGATGAGGCGCTCTGGATCCGCGTGTCCAACGGCGAGACCGTAGCGCCATTGATCCACTGCCGCCAGCGCGAGGAGTGCCACCGCCCCGGCTCGCACGCCGAGCGCCGCCAGGCGATGTCCACGCCAGGCCGGCGGACGCGTTCCGCGCGGTGGTGCCGCCGCGGACGCAGCCGCGGGAGCGGACACGAGCACCCGTCCCACCCGAGGGTTGCGCAATTTCCAGACGACGCCGTCGATCATGAAGTGATGGATGTTGACGATCGACGCCACGATGAAAGCGCTCGCGGTGAAGTCGGAGTGCCAGCCATAGCTGGCCAGCCAGGGCACGGGCAGGAAGAGGGCAATGCCGCCTACGACGAGCGTGGCCCAGTACGCCCGGGCGCTCCATGGCGTCGGCGTCGCCTCGCTGACGGCGTCGCGCGCTGCGAAGTACCTGGTGATCCACAGGTACTGCGCGGAGTGCATGACCGCAATCATCCCCGAGCTGTATCGCGTCTGCGGCGCGGAGAGCGACGACATCCAGCTGAGCGCGATGGGCAGCACGAACCAGAGCGCCTGCGTCGAATACAACGTCAGCGGCGGAACGAGTGCGCCTTTGGGCGCTCGGCGGCCCACAGAGACGAACGCGGACGTACCCGCCGCCAGGAACACCAACCCCGCCCCGATCTCGATGGGCTGCGCGACGTTGTTGGGCAACGCCAGCGACAGCACGAGCGGATCGTGCGACGGCCCGTTGTTGAAGGCCGCCATGAGGAGCACGTACGAGGCCACGAACGCGACGTGAAGTCGCTGCCGTTCGGCGGGTGAGACATCAATCCCGGCCCGCCGCAGGAACATCATCAGCAGCCCGAAGTTCTGACCCGTGTAGTGCCAGGGACTCCAGAGCACATACGTCGTGAACAGCCACGGCACCAGCCAGAATCGAGCGTGTGCGATCAGAGCGAGGGCCACGAGCGCCGCCGTCAGGTAGTGCGTGTAGAGCCGGTAACGCCCGCGGTCGTCGCCGCGGTAGGCCCGATAGATCGTGGCCATGTAGTGCGGGTAGTTGCAGACGAGGGCGAGCCCGTAGAAGAGCGCTGACCAGCGAGGCACATCGCGATCGACGAGCGTGTACGACGCGATGAGCAGTGGAATTGACCATCCACCGCAGCCGATCAGGAGGTCGGTCCAGGGGCCGGTTATCCAGAGAGATCGAGCCGGCGCCGCAGTCGCAGCCGAGGGCATTGGTAGAGATTGAACCACAGCCGCGGCAATTGTAGGGCCGGGGTCATGCTCGGCTCACCCGATGTGAGCTTGATGTAGGGCCGGGGTCATCGTCGATTCACCGATGTACCCCGGCCAAGCCCGGGCGGCGCATTGGATGACAAGAAGAAGGGCCCCACATCAGTCTGAGAGGACCCCGACTCTCGATCGAACTATCGACAGGAGAGGGACGGCGCGGGCAGCGGAATGGTCGCGGGCTCGATTTCGGCCGTCCACGCCGCGACGTCGTCCTGACTCATCGTCCCGCGCGGTCCGAGCCGCGCGTCGGACGCCCCCCACGCATCGACGTCCACGAGGTACTGTGTACGCGAGAGCAGTGTGCCGCGGCATTCCTGCGAGGGAGTTCCGTCTGGCGTGTCGCGACGGTTCCACAGCTCATCCATCACCCATGCAGGGACGATGTCGCGTAGACCGGGATACACGTAGGCAAACAGCACCAGGTGCGCGAGCAAGACTTCGCCGTGGGTTCCGAATCGAGCGACGAGGCGCTGCCAATTGAGCTGCCGTCCCGAATGCCGCAGGATGTGCAGCACATCCGCGCCGTCGAACCGTTCCCGCTCCATGACGAACGACTTGGACCAGATCATTTCCTCAGGCGGACAGACCCGCACGGGCACGTCGAGTACGGTGCTGACGCTGCCGTGCGTCAACCACGTGTCGTCCACTCGCGCGACGCCGTTCCCGCTGGCAAAAATCAGATCCACGAAGAAGTCGCCCCTGGTCGCCTTACCGAGCCAGTGCGCGTAGACCATCCGGCAGTCGATCCCCACCCCGCGCAAGGCGCGGCAGGCGGCCGGCCAATCCTTCCGGAGGAGGAACAGATCGAGATCCTTCGTGGGCCGCGAAATCCCCGCGAGCGTTTCCATGGCGAACGTACCGCCTATTAGAAACGGGACCTCGGACCGATGGAGTGTCTTGAGCACCGTCCGGTAGAACTCAACCGGACCGTCGGTGGTGACGCTGAGGTTGAGATCGGGCATGTCACTTGCCAGGCAAGAGCGATACCAGGCGTTCCACCACGCCGGGGAGACGAGAACCCGTGCCACACACAGTTAGGGTCGGTGCCGTCGGCGATCTGCATTTCGGCCGCACCGCGAAGGATGTACTGACACCGATCCTGAAGGCCGTGCAGGACACGCATGCCGACGTGCTGCTGCTGCTCGGCGACCTCACCGATTACGGCACTGCGGAAGAGGCACAGGGTCTCACTCGCGAGTTGGTAAGCGGTATCAAGGTGCCGATCCTTGCGGTGCTCGGGAATCACGACTACCAGAGCAACGCCGTCGATGCCATCACGAAGATCCTGCGCGACGGCGGCGTCACGGTCCTCGACGGCGATTCGTGCGAGATCAAGGGCGTTGGATTCGCCGGAGCGAAAGGATTCTGCGGCGGCTTCGGCCGCGGCGCGCTCGGTCCGTGGGGTGAACCAGTCATCAAGCAATTCGTCCACGAAGCCGTCGACGAAGCGCTGAAGATGGAATCCGCCCTGGCCCGTCTCCGCACCGCGGCCCGCATCGTCCTGCTCCACTACGCGCCGGTCGTCGATACGGTCATCGGAGAACCCCGCGAAATCTTTCCGTTCCTCGGGAGCAGCCGGCTCGAGGAACCGCTCTCCCGGCTCGGCGTGACCGCGGTCTTCCACGGCCACGCCCACAAGGGCGCGCCCGAGGGTCGGCTCACGTCGGGTGCGCCGGTTTACAACGTCTCGCTTCCCCTTTTGACCAGGCTCTCGCCCGATCAGCCGATCCGGCTCTTCGAAGTGCTCGTGGACGAGGCCACCCGCGACGCGTGACGGCCAGCGGGACCGTTTGAACGTCTTAAGCGCGTCCAATGGAGGGACGCGTATGAAGCGGTTCTGGTACCTGGTTGGTCTCGTGGCACTGACGACGGCGCTGCCAGCAGCGGCCCAGACTCAACAGGCTCCTCCCACCGGTACGACTCCGGCTGCACCCGCCCTGGGCTCCGCCGCCCGCGTGGACCGTACCGTGGGCTTCGTCGACCTCGAACGAATCGCCTCGACTACCCGTGAGGGCAAGGCGGCCAATTCAAAACTGGATCAGCTGCGCGCGCAGAAGCGGGCGCAGGTGGACGAGCGGGGGAAGCAGGTGGACGCGTTGCAGCAAAGCCTCGCACAGACGGAATCCGTCCTGAGCGCGGATGCGCGCCTTCAATTGCAGCGGCAGTACGATCGGGCGCAGGTAGACCTGCAGCGCTTCACGCAAGATGCACAGGCCGACGTCCAGAGTGCGCAGGAACAGATGCTCCACACGTTCATGCAGCATCTGTTTCCGATCGTCGGACTCGTGGCGTCCGAAAAGAAGCTCTGGGCCGTGTTCACGGTCGACAGCTCGACGCTGTGGCACGACCCCGCCCTCGACATCTCTGACGAAATCGCGAAGCGCCTCGACAGCGCGACACCGCCGGACGCGAAGAATCCGTAGCGCGCGCGGTCTACGGTCTGCCGCTGTCAGAGAAATCTCTTGTCGTCGGCAGTAGGTCCGTAGACCGACGGCACGGGCTGTCCCAGCAGTCGGAGATACACGGTCAACTGGCCGCGATGATGCGACCAGTGATTGATCGTGTCACGCAGCACGATGTGACGCGGTTCGTTCAGAACGACCTGCCCGCCTGCTTTGAGCCGCCAGTTGGTCGTGAGCAGATACTCGTCGGTAGTGTTGGAGAGCGCGGTACGCCCCTTCCCTACCAGCGTGTCGAGCGTGTTCACGAGCTCGCTGGTGGGCGGCGGTTGATATTGTCCGCCGCCGGACGGCGGCGTCAGATCGAGCTCCTCCTGCTCCACAATCAAGTTGACCCAGGACGGCATCGAGGCCACGAGGCCCGCCAGGCGGCCAAAGGGCATCGACTTGTCGTGGGGCTTCCACTCGTCGCGATCCGCAGGCACGCTCTCGAGAACGCGGCGTGTTCTCGCCGCTTCGCGATCGAGCTCTTCCTGAAACAGCTGGGTCAGCTTCATGACACCACTCTCCTGGTCCTACCTTACCAGGATCATTCGTGACGCAGCGCGACCAGGGGATCCACACGAGCGGCGCGGCGGGCCGGTAACCAGGTCGCCAGCAGCGAGACCGTTGCCAGCACACCCACCGCAAGGGCGATCGCGAGCGGATCGGCCGGCGACAGACCGAACAGACGGCTGGCAATGAGACGGATCGACGCCGCCGACAGCGCGGCGCCGACGACCAGACCCGCAACGAGGAGCCATCCCGTCTCGCGCATGATCATCCCCATCAGTGCGTGGTGCTGCGCGCCGAGCGCCTTACGAACGCCGATCTCTTTGGTCCGGCGGCTGACGCCGTACGACAGCACACCGAACAGCCCGATTGCCGAGAGTACCAGCGCGACCAGGCTGAAGCCGATCGAGCGCGGGGCGAGCAGGCGATCCTGGACGAGCCGCCTGTCCATCGCCGCGGTCACGGTTTCGACCTGCGTCACTGGCATGCCTGGCTCGAGCTGCTGAACCGCGCGGCGGAGCGTCGGGATGAGCGCGCCTCCTTCGTCCGACGATCGGATGATGAACGACAGTCTGCTGATACTGGCCGCGGGCTGCGACACCGGCGTGTAGAAGCGGTGCTCGATTTCACCTCGGAGCCGGTTCTGACGCGTGTCGCGCACGACGCCGATGACTTCGTACGTGTGGCGCTCTTCTCCGTATTGCTGCGTGACATGGAAGCCGATTGGATTCCGGTTCTTGAAGAAGCGTTTCGCAAACGTCTCGTTGATCACACAGACCTGCCGGCCGCCGGATCGATCCTGTTCGGTAATTTCTCGGCCGACGAGCACCGGGATCCCGAGCGTCGAAAAATAGCGCGGTCCGACGGCGTCGTAACGCGAGCCACGGTCGTTGTCGCCCTTCGGCGTGTACCCTTCGACAATCACCTCGTCGCCGTTGTCTGAGCCGCCGAACAGCCCGTTGTTCGAGAGCGTCGCGGCCCTCACACCGGGGAGCGCGCGTACTCGGTCGAGCAGCGCATCGAAGGCCGCCGACTGACGCTCCGGTGCATATCCGGCGGCTTGAGCGTCGATCCGCATCGTCAGCAAGTTGTCTTTTTCGTAGCCGACATCGACGTGCTGCAGGTTGAACAGCGTCCGGACGAGCAGGCCGGCTCCGACCAGCAGCGGCAGTGACAGCGCGAGCTGGCCGACCACCACGAATCGGCCCACACGCAGCCACGCCGCGGATCCCGCGATCCCCCGGCCTTCTTCGCGCAGATTGATGTTCACGTCGGCTTTGGTCAGCCGGAGCGCAGGCAGCA